>DATILI010000036.1:0-3789 GCA_035476635.1 Burkholderiaceae bacterium
GGCCCAGCACGATGGACAGCGGGTTGTTCAGCTCGTGCGCCACGCCGGCCAGCAGGCTGCCCATGGCGGTGAGCTTCTCGCTTTGGCGCAGGGCCTCGCGCTGGCGCTCGATCTGCTGGGCGGCATCGCGCTGCTCGGACAGGTCGGTCAGCGATGCGGTGTAGTAGGCCTTGCCCCGCACTTCGGTGCACCACAGCACCATCTCGGTCGGAAACTCCGATCCGTCGGCACGCAGGGCTTCCATCTCCACGCGCCGGCCGATGATCCGCGCCGGCCCACCGGCGCGCATGCGCTGCAGGCCGGCGTTGTGCGCGGCCCGAAAGCGCGGCGGAACGATGACCTCGCTCACCAGCCGGCCCAGCACTTCGGTACGCTGCTGGCCGAACATGATCTCGGCCGCGGGGTTGAATTCGACGATGCGCCCTTCGTCGTCGGCCGTGACCAGCGCGGCCAGGGCATGGTCGACGATGGACGACTTCAGCGCCTCGGTGATCTGCAGCCGTTCGGCCTGCTCGGAGACCTCGGCCTCGCGTTCCTTGAGCGAGGTGAGGTCCACGCTCATCACCAGGTTCGCACTCGGCTTGCCGTCGACCACGCCGCAGGGCACGATGTGTTCGCGCATGTAGCGCCGGCCGTGCGCGGCCAGATTGGTCCAGCCCTCCCAGCGCACGGCTTCGCCGCGCAGCAGCCGTTCGCGGATCGGTTCGTACGCGCGCCAGGTGGCGCTGCCGATGATCTCGGCCGCGTGCCGCCCGATCACCTGGTCCGACTTCAAGCCTGTGAACTTGAAGAACTCATGGTTGACATAGAGCACGTAGCCCTTCAGGTCGAACAGCATCACGCGCGCGGGCATGTCGTCCAGAATGGCGCGCAGCGACTCCAGGCTCGCATCGGCCAGCGCCGACAGGCCGCCGGCGCTGCTGGTGGCGCCGGCGTCGATATGCATCGGGTCGCTCATGCAGGCCGACCCGGACTCAGGACGACACGAACACGTAGCCGACGTTGCGCACTGTCTTGATGATCTCGGGCTTGTCGGGGTTGCGCTCGATCTTGCGGCGCAAGCGCATGATGCGCAGGTCGATCGAGCGGTCAAACACATCCCAGCCTCGGTTGTGCGCCTGTTCCATGATCTGGTCGCGGTTCAGCGGGCGATTGGGGTGGCGCGCAAACAGCGCCATCAGGTCGAATTCAGCGGCGCTGATCTCCACCGGCTCGCCATCGGCGCCGAACAGACGGCGCTGTTCCAGGTCGAGTTGGCACAGCCCGAAGCGCACGCGGTGTTCGGCCACCTGGGCCTCGGCGGTGGCCGCGGCCGGTGTGCTGTGCGTGCGGCGCAGGATGGCGCGCACGCGGGCCAGCAGTTCGCGCAGCTCGAAGGGCTTGGGCAGGTAGTCGTCGGCGCCCATCTCAAGGCCGACCACGCGGTCCACCGACTCGCTGGCGGTGGTCAGCATCAGCAGGCCCATGCCCGGGTGCGATTCGCGCAGCCAGCGCGCCAGCGACAAGCCGTTTTCGCCAGGCATGTTGATGTCCAGGATGGCCAGGTCAGGAGCACTTTCGGCCACCAGCGCGCGGGCGGCGGCTGAATCGGCAGCCGTGCGCACGGCGATACCGTAGCGCGCCAGGTACTCGCCCAGGAGCGTGCGCAGCTCGGGCTCGTCGTCGACCACCATCACCACCGGATTGGCGGTGCTGTCGGGCTGCGCCATGGATTGCGCTCCTTGGGTTTTGTTGGATTCGGAAAAATTATAGGGGCCGGCCCCAGCGGGCATGGCCGCGAGCGTACCCGATTGCGCGCCTGGCTGTGCGTCAGTTTGCACACGGGCTTGCGCACCCGCGCGGCTGGCGCCTTCCAGCACTTCGGTCAGCCAATCGGCGACATCGTTTCCGTTCGCCATCGGATCAGGGCGCAGGCGTCGTCAAACAGGGCATCTTCAAGCCTGCTGGCGCATGCGGTTGGCACGGTCGCGCGGGGCCGGGTGGGTCGACAGCCAGCTCGACTGGCCGCCGCCGCTCAGCGCGTCCAGCTTCTCCAAGGCGGTGACTGCCGCTTTGCGGTTGTGGTGGCGCCGGCTCAGGAAGCCCATGGCGTAGTCGTCCGCCTCGTTCTCGTTGGACTGCGAGTGCTGCGCCTTGACGACCTTGGTCACCAGGTCGCCCAGGTCGGAGCCCGCAATCGCGCCCGCCTTGCCGCCGGCGGCGATGGCTGCATGGCGCGCGGCGTTGGTGCCAAAAGCCATCTGCATGCGCTTCTTGGTGTGGCCGGCGTGCACATGGCCGATTTCGTGGCCGATGACATAGCGGATTTCGTCGTCGGTCATCATGTCCATCAAGCCGCTGTACATGCGGATCGAGCCATCGGCCAGCGCGAAGGCATTGACTTCGCGCGTGAGGTAGACCTTGTAGTTCAGCGCCAGGCCCTGGTCTTCACGGCAGCTGCTGGTGAGCGCCGCAAGACGGCGTGCCTGCGGATGCTGGCTGGGCGCGATTGGCGCTTGCGCGTCCATCTGCGAGGCCATTTGCTTGGCGTGGCCGCGGATGTCGGCGTCGCTCAAGGACATGGCCGAGCCGGCATTTTTCACAGCGCCCAGGGCACCGCCCAGGTCGAATGCGGACGCGCTTTGCGCAATGGCAAAGCCGGGGATGAAAAGCATGGATTGGCGGCGGTTGAGCATGAGGTTCTCCAGTGGTGGGCTAGGCAATGCCGCTATTGTTGAGAACCCCGGTTGCACCGGTATTTCGCGGGCAGTACCGCCATGTTTCATGTGTTTCGCGGCTTCAGGGAACCCACCAGTAGCGCACGCAATGAAAGAAGATGGGTGCCGCGAACACCACGGAATCGAGCCGGTCGAGCATGCCGCCGTGGCCCTCGATCATCATGCCCCAGTCCTTCACGCCGCGGTCGCGCTTGATGGCCGACATCACCAACCCGCCGAGAAAGCCCATGATGCAAATCACAAAGGCCAGCAACGCGGCCTGCCAGGGCGCAAACGGCGTGATCCAGTACAGCGAGGCGCCCAGGGCGGTGGCGCTGGCCACGCCGCCAACCAGGCCTTCCAGGGTCTTGGAGGGCGAGAGTTCGGGCGCCACCTTGCGCTTGCCCAAAAGCTTGCCCCAGACATACTGCAGCACGTCGCTGCCCTGTACCACGATCACCAGGAAGGCGATCAGGAGCAGGTTGCGGCCCTCGAAGCCGGGAATCTGCAGGGTCAGCAACGCCGGCACGTGGCAGACGCAATAGACGCAAACCATCAGCCCCCACTGCACCTTGGCGGTGCGCTCCAGAAATCGCTTGGTGTCGCCGCCGAAGGCCGAGAAGATCGGCAGGATGAGAAACGCGTAGACCGGGATGAAGATCGAGTACAGGCCATACCACTCGATCCACAGCAGCCAGTACTGCAGCGGCAGCGCGACGAAGAAGGCCAGCGCAATCGCGCCATGGTCGCCGCGGCGCGTGTAGGCCAGCGTGATGAACTCGCGCAGTGCGAAGAACGAGAGAAAGTAAAACAGCGTGATCACACCGCCCTTGCCGAACACGAACGACAGGCCGATCACCGCGACCATGATCCACCAGGCATTGATGCGGCTGGTCAGGTTGTCGATGACCGCATGCGGCGCGCCGCCGGCCACGCGCCACTTCAGCAGCGCGGCCACGGTGGAGGCGAATACGAGCACGCCGGCCACGCCGCTGAACAGCAGCAGGGTGGCGTGCGAGAAATCGGGTGTGGATTCCATGTCAGTTGCTCCACGGTTGTTCGTTCGGGGTGCATGCCGAGGGCGCCGGGTACA
>DATILI010000037.1:0-19957 GCA_035476635.1 Burkholderiaceae bacterium
GGTCGAAGGCGAGGCCGCCAACCGCGCCATCGCCATCGCCGAAGTGCTGGGCGTGCCAATCTACGTCGTGCACGTGTCGTGCACCGAATCGGCCGAGGCGATTGCGCGGGCTCGCGCGCGCGGCCAGCGCGTCTACGGCGAGGTGCTGGCCGGCCATCTGGTGATCGACGACAGCGTCTACCGCCAGCCCGATTTCGCCAGTGCCGCAGCGCATGTGATGAGCCCGCCGTTTCGGCCCCAAAGCCACCAGGAATCGCTGTGGCGCGGGCTGCAATCGGGCAGCCTGCACACCACGGCGACCGACCACTGCACCTTTTGCGCGGCGCAAAAGGCGGCGGGCCGGGACAACTTTGCCAAGATTCCCAACGGTTGCGGCGGCGTCGAAGAGCGCCTCGCGGTGATCTGGGATGCCGGCGTGAACAGCGGCCGCCTGACGCCCAGCGAGTTCGTCGCCATCACCTCGGCCAACACCGCCAGGCTGTTCAACCTGTACCCGCGCAAGGGCGTGGTCGCCGAGGGGGCCGACGCCGACCTGGTGCTGTGGGACCCGCAAGGCAGCAAGACCTTTTCCGCCAAGACCCAGCATTCCAAGGGTGACTTCAACATCTTCGAAGGGCGGACCGTGCGCGGCATCGCCAGCCACACCGTCAGCGCGGGCCGGCTGGTCTATGCCCGGGGCGAGCTGCGCGCCGAGCCGGGCGCGGGGCGCTACCTCAAGCGCCCGCCTTTCGGCGCCAACTTCCAGGCGGCGGCCCGGCGCGCGAAGGACCTTGCGCCCACTGCCGTGCCACGCTAGAACCAGAGGAGATTTCGCATGGACATGAACCTTGCCCCCACAACCAGCACCGCCGCCGGCACCCTGACGATCAATGGCGAGCGCCTGTGGGCCTCGCTGATGGAGCTGGCCCAGATCGGCGCCACGCCCAAGGGCGGCGTGTGCCGCCTTGCCTTGACCGAGTTGGACAAACAAGGCCGCGACCTGGTCACGCGCTGGGCGCGCGAGGCCGGCATGACGGTCACCATCGACCAGATCGGCAACGGCTTCATGCGCCGCCCCGGCCGCAACAATGCCTTGCCGCCCATCATGACCGGCAGCCACATCGACACCCAGCCCACTGGCGGCAAGTTCGACGGCAACTACGGCGTGCTGGCCGGCATCGAGGTGGTGCGCACCCTGAACGACCACGGCATCGAGACCGAGGCCCCGATCGAGGTGGCTTTCTGGACCAACGAGGAAGGCTCGCGCTTCGTGCCGGTGATGATGGGCTCGGGCGTGTTCGCCAAGGCCTTCACGCTGGAGCACGCCTATGCCGCGACCGACACCGAAGGCAAGACCGTGAAAGACGAGCTGGCGCGCATCGGCTACATCGGCAGCGAGGAGCCCGGCGCGCACCCGATCGGGGCCTACTTCGAGACCCATATCGAACAGGGTCCGGTGCTGGAAGACAACGAGCAGACCATCGGCGTGGTCACCGGCGTGCTCGGCATCCGCTGGTACGACTGCACTGTGACCGGCATGGAAGCCCATGCCGGGCCGACGCCGATGGCGCTGCGCCAGGACGCGCTGCAGGTGGCCGCCGCGCTCATGCAGGAGGTCGTGGCCTGCGCACACCGGCATCCTCCGCATGGCCGCGGCACGGTCGGCATGGTGCAGGTCCACCCCAACAGCCGCAACGTGATTCCGGGCCGCGTCAAGTTCTCCATCGACCTGCGCAACGCGACCGACGAACTGTGCGATGCGATGGACGCCGACATCCGGGCCGTTGCCGCCCGGCTCAGCGCGGCATCGGGCCTGCCGATTTCCATCGAGCAGGTATCGGCCTACCCGGCTCGGCCTTTTCACCAGAACTGCGTCGACGCGGTGGCGCGGGCCGCGCAGATGCTCGGCTACAGCCATATGCGCGTGGTCTCGGGCGCCGGGCACGATGCGGTCTACATGGCCGGGCTGGCGCCCGCCGGCATGATCTTCATCCCCTGCAAGGACGGCATCAGCCACAACGAGATCGAAGACGCCCAGCCCGCGCACATCACGGCCGGGTGCAACGTGTTGCTGCATGCGATGCTGGAGCGGGCCGGGGTGGGACGCTGATTTCCCCTGCGGATCGTCCTGGCGAGCCGGCGCGCTAGACTAGTCGGCTCTCCAGGAGTTTCAAGATGGC
Organism: Burkholderiaceae bacterium; assembly: GCA_035476635.1. Classification (GTDB taxonomy): domain Bacteria; phylum Pseudomonadota; class Gammaproteobacteria; order Burkholderiales; family Burkholderiaceae_C; genus DATILI01. The sequence goes on from DATILI010000037.1 coordinate 2,160, forward strand.
AGTTACAGAACACCTCGTCCTCGACGCGCTCAAGAGCGTCGTGGACCCGAATACCGGAAAAGACTTTGTCTCCACCAAGGCGATCCGCAACCTGACGATCAGCGAAGGCGATGTCGCCTTCGACGTCGAGCTGGGCTATCCGGCCAAGAGCCAGATTCCCGGCTTTCGCAAGGCGCTGATCGCCGCCGCCAAGGGCGTGCCCGGTGTCAACAATGTTTCGATCAACCTCGCCACCAAGGTCCTGGCGCACGCCGTGCAGCGCGGCGTGGCCCTGATGCCGAACGTGAAGAACATCGTGGCCGTGGCCTCGGGCAAGGGCGGCGTGGGCAAGAGCACCACGGCGGTGAACCTGGCGCTGGCGCTGGCGGCCGAAGGTGCGGCCGTGGGCCTGCTGGACGCCGACATCTATGGCCCCAGCCTGCCGATGATGATGGGCATCGAGGGCCGGCCCGAGAGTGAAGACGGCAAGACCATGGACCCGCTGGAAAACTACGGCGTGCAGGTTATGTCCATTGGCTTCCTGGTGAACCAGGACGAAGCCATGATCTGGCGCGGCCCGATGGCCACGCAGGCGCTGGAGCAGCTGTTGCGCCAGACCAACTGGAAAGAGCTTGATTACCTCATCGTCGACCTGCCGCCGGGCACCGGCGACATCCAGCTCACCTTGAGCCAGCGCGTGCCCATGACCGGCGCCGTCATCGTCACCACGCCACAAGACATCGCGCTGCTGGACGCCAGGAAGGGCATCAAGATGTTCGAGAAGGTCGGCGTGCCGATCCTGGGGATCGTCGAGAACATGGCCGTGCACGTGTGCAGCAACTGCGGCCATGTGGAGCACATCTTCGGCGCCGACGGCGGCAAGAAGATGGCGGCCGAGTACAGCATGGGCTACCTGGGTGCCCTGCCGCTTGATATCAACATCCGCGTGCAGGCCGACAGCGGCAAGCCTACGGTGGTGGCCGACCCCGATGGCGAGGTCGCCGGCATCTACAAGGCCGTGGCGCGCAAGGTGGCGATCGAGATTGCCGCGAAGGCCAAGGACTTCTCCTCGAAGTTCCCGACGATCTCGATCAGCAAGAACACTTAAAGACCTGGCGTAACCAGGCCGGCACCATGAACCTGCTCGCCTCCCTGCGCTACCTGGTCGCGCTGAACGAGCACCAGCATTTCGGCCGCGCCTCCCAGGCCTGCCACATCACGCAACCGGCGCTGTCCAATGCGCTGCGCGCGCTGGAGGAAGAGTTCGGCACGGCCATCGTCAAGCGCGGGCGCACCTATGCCGGGCTCACGACCGAGGGCGAGCGCGTGCTGGCCAGCGCCCAGCGCATGCTGCATGAACGCGAAGTGCTGCAGCAAGAACTCGACAGCGCGGCGGCGCGTCCCCAGGGCCGCCTGAGCCTGGGCGCCGTGCCCACCGCCATGCCCATCGTGGCGCGCTTTGCGGCCATGCTGCAGGCCCGGCATCCGGGCATCTCGCCGGTGGTGCGGGCCATGAGCTCGCCGGAAATCGAGGTCGGGCTGGAAAGCCTCTCGCTGGACCTGGGCCTGGGCTACTCCGACCGCATCGGCCAGCAAGGCAATCGCCTCGCTGCCGTGGCGCAATACACCGAACACTATTTTCTGGTCCGGCGTTTGGAACAGCCAGCCGGCACTGAGATGCCCATCGGCAAGCAGATTAGCTGGCGCGAAGCGTCCGCGTTGCCGCTGTGCCTGCTGACGCCGGAGATGCACAACCGCACCATCGTCGACAGCGCCTTCGCCATGGCCGGCGTCGAGGTCAAGCCGGCGATCGAGACCAACTCGGTCCTGGCCCTGGCCTTGAGCGTCGTGGCCGGAGGCGTGTGCAGCATCCTGCCCGGCGCGCTGGTCGGTGCGGTGCGCGGCTACCGCGAACTGGAGGCGCTGCCCCTGGTCGGCCCGGAAGTGCTGACGCCGATCGGCTTCATGATGGTCGCCTCCGAGCGGCCCTCGCGCACCATGCAGGCGGCGCTCGCGCTTGCGCGCGATGAGGCGTGGCTGGCGCATGCCGCCGCGCACAGCGGCTTGCTTGGCCTGTGATGCGTTCACCACGGCGCTGCGTAGCGCCTTCAGCGGTTTCCGGCGCAAAGGGTGCCGGCAGGGCGAAGGCCGGCTTTCGGCGTGAGTGCGGGATCAGGCCGGCGGGGCACTCTGCTCCGCGAATGTCCCCCGCTCGGCCTATGGCCGAAGCTCCTTCCCATTCATTTCGCTGCGCAGAGCGCCTCGTCGGCCTGATCCCGCATCAATGTCAGAAAGTCCGTTCGGACGACCGGCCGATATGCGCCCTGGTGACCGTCAGCATCGGCGCGGCCCAGGCCGACCAGCTTCAGCTTGAGTGCAGGCGGCAGCCGGGCGCCCGTCACGCCCGGCTACCCCCTGGGGTTACTGCGGCTCGATCCCAACCTTCCTGACCAGCGCCGCGTACTTGGCGAGCTCACGGCGGAATGCCGCCTGGGCTTGTTCCGGGGTGCTGATGTCGATGGTGTTGCCCTGCTTGGCCATGGCTTCCTTCACGGCCGGGTCGGCAAACGCGGCGACCACGGCGTCGTGGGCCTTCTTCACGCTGGCGGCACTCAGGCCCTTGGGGCCGATCACCGCGAACCAGGCGTCCACCGTGAAGTTGGAGAGCCCTTGCTCGATGAACGTGGGAATTTCCGGCGCGGCCGGCGTGCGCTGCGCCGCCAAGGTGCCGATGGCACGCAGCGCGCCGCTCTTGATGTGCGCCTGCACGCTCGGCAGTGCGGCGGTGCCGAACTCGACCTGGCCGCCGATCAGGTCGGTCACCATCGGACCGACGCCCTTGTAGGGGATGTGCTTGGCGGTCGCGCCGACTTCTTCCAGGAACAACTCCGTCGCCAGGTGCAGGATGGTGCCGTTGCCGCCGGAGGCGAAGTTCAGCACGCCTGGCTTGCTCTTGAGCAGGGCGATGAATTCCTTGCTATTGGTGGCGGAGACCTTCGCCGGATTGACCACCAGCACCATGGGCGTGGCGCCGACCACGGCGATGGGCGTGAAATCGTTCGGCATGTCGAACGGCAGCGACTTGAGCACGCTGGGAAAGATCACGACGTTGTTGGACACCACCGCCAGCGTGTTGCCGTCGGGCGCCGAACGTGCCAGCGCCTGCAGGCCCACCACGCCGCCCGCGCCGGGTTGGTTGTCCACCACCACGGAGGCGTTGAGCGCCTTGGCCAGCGCCGGCTGTGCCGACCGTGTGATGGTGTCCACGCCGGACCCGGTGGCGTTGGGCAGGATGAACTTGATGGTGCCGGACTGCGCGTTCGCTGCCAGCGGCCAGGCGCCGGCGCCCATGGCGGCCAACGCGGCGGCCAACGAGGTAGCCAGCAGTGTGCGGCGTGAATGTTTGTGGTGAACGGTCATGCTTGTCTCCTTTTTTTCTCTACGTGGGTACTGATGGCGGTGCCAACTTTATGAAACGACGTTGCGCGCCCGCAGGCCTTGCACTTCGGCATCGGTGCAGCCCAATTGCTTCAAGAGGTCGGCGCTGTGCTCGCCCAGCCGGGGTGGGTCCAGGCGCACGCCCAGCCGGTGGCCTTCCAGTGTGACTGGGAACAGCGTTGTCTTCACGGTCTGGCCCGCCTTGGGGCCATCGGGCAGGCGCATGTCGGCCAAGCCACCGGTGGCCAGCAGGTGCTCGTCGTCGAAGAGGTCTTCCGGCTTGCGGATCGGGGCAAAGGGCAGGCCGGCCTTTTCCATCACCTGCGCCAGTTCCGCTGCGCTGCGCTGCGCGATGCGCTCGCCGATCGTCTTGAGCAGGCGTGGGCGCTGCGTGACGCGCTGGTTGTTGGTGGCCAGCTCCGGCTCGGCCTTCAGGTCGGCAAAGCCCAGCGCGTCGCAGAAGGTCAGCCACTGGGCATCGCTCACCGCTGCCAGGAAGATCTGCTCCTGGTCCTTGACGGTGAAGACGTCGTACACGGCCCAGGGGTTGTCGCGCGCCGGCATCGGCGCCGGGTGCTTGCCGGTCATGGCGAACTGCAGCATGTGCTGGCCCATCAGGAACACGTTGTTCTCGTACAGCGCCGACTGCACCTCCATGCCGCGCCCGGTGATGCCGCGCTGGATCAGCGCGCCCAGCACCGCGATGGCGCCGAACAGGCCGCCCATGATGTCGTTCACGCTGGTGCCCGCGCGCAGCGGGTCGCCGGGGCGGCCGGTCATGTAGGCCAGGCCGCCCATCATCTGCACCACTTCGTCCAGCGCGGTGCGGTGGTCGTAGGGGCCGGGCAGGAATCCCTTGTGGCTGGCGTAGATGATGCGCGGGTTGACCTTGGCAAGCGAGGCGTAGTCCAGGCCGTACTTGGCCATGGTGCCGGGCTTGAAGTTCTCGGCCACCACGTCGGCCGTGGCCGCCAGGCGCCGCGCCATCTGCGCGCCCTCTTCGGTATGCAGGTCGATGCCGATGCTCTTCTTGTTGCGGTTGAACATCGGGAAGAAACCCGCGCCGGCACCCACCAGGCGGCGGCTGTGGTCGCCGTTCACGGGCTCGATCTTGATCACTTCCGCGCCGAGGTCGGCCAGCACCATGCCGCAGGTCGGGCCCATCACCATGTGGGTGAACTCGATGACGCGCAGGCCTTCGAGTGGCTGCGGAATCTGCTTGTCTTCATTCATGCCGGCTGCTCCTCTTTCATGGTCTTGGGCAGGCCGGCGCGCCACAGCGTGCCGTGCAAGGTCTCGCCCTGCAGCCAGTGCGCGACCTTCTTGCGCAGGGCGAGCAGGGCGTCGAAATCCTGGCCGGTGGCAATGCCCATGCTGGCCAGCATGTAGGCCAGGTCTTCCGTCGCCACATTGCCGCTGGCGCCGGGCGCATGCGGGCAGCCGCCGATGCCGCCCAGGCAGGCATCGAAGCGGCTGATGCCGAGTTCGAGCGCGGCGTAGACATTGGCCAGGCCCAGGCCACGCGTATCGTGGAAGTGGCCGCAGTCGAGCTTGCCGCCGGCCACCGGCAGCACCGCCTCGAACAGCGCGCGCACCATGGCCGGGTCGGCATAGCCCACGGTGTCGGCCAGGCTCACCGCGTCGGCGCCGGCGTCCAGCACTGCTGTCACCAGCCGCACCACCTCCGAAGGCGCGACGCGGCCCTGGATCGTGCAACCGAACGCGGTGCTGATGCCGACCTCGAGCTTTGTCTGCGAACCTCGTGCGTCGCGCGCTGCGCGGATGCGGGCGATGTCCTGCACCACCTCGTCGGGCGTCTTGCGCAGGTTGGCCAGGCTGTGCGCATGGCTGGCCGACAGCGGCAACAGCATGAACTCGGCCTCGCTGTCCATCGCTGCTTCGGCACCCTTGAGATTGGGCACCAGCACCGAGGCCGTGAGGCCGGGAAGCGTCTTGGCGAAGGCCAGCACTTCGGCGGTGTCGGCCAGTTGTGGCAGCAGGCGCGCCGGCACGAACGAGCCGATCTCGATCTCGCGCTGGCCGGCGGCGTAGGCGTCGCGGATCCATTCGAGCTTGGCCGCGGTAGGCACAACCTGGGCGATGCTTTGCAGCCCGTCGCGCAGGCCCACTTCGCGAATTACCGCCCGCCGGGGCAAGGTGGAAGAAGAAATCAAATCGGGTCTCCTGGTGGCATTCGTGAATTGCGTTCTTGAATTGCATTCGCAAGGTCGCGAGTTTAGAATTTCCGAATCGATAACAAGTATCAATTTTGGAACGGTAACTTTCCAATCGGGAACATCTTGCGCGACTTCGACCTCACCACCTTGCGCCTGTTCATCGCGGTCTGCGAAACCGGCAATATCGCCCGCGCCGGCGAGCGCGCGAGCATCGTCGGCTCGGCCATCAGCAAGCGGCTAGCGCAACTGGAGGACCAGGTCGGCACCGCCCTGCTGGTGCGCAAGCGCCATGGCGTCGTGCCCACCGCCGCGGGCCACACCTTGCTGGAGCACGCGCGCAGCATGCTGGACGGCGCGGCACGCATCACGCGCGACATGCACAGCTATGTGGCCGGCGCGCACGGCCAGGTCCGCATCCTGGCCAGCGTTTCCGCCATGACCGAGTCGCTGGCCGACGACGTGGCGGCCTTCCTGAAGATGCCGGTTCACCGCACCATCCAGGTGGACATGGAGGAGCGGGTCAGCCCGGAGATCGTGCGCGGCGTGCGCGAGGGGCTGGCATCGCTGGGCGTGTGCTGGGACGCCGCGGAACTTGGCGCGCTGCAGTGCCGGCCCTACCGCACCGACCGCCTGTGCATCGTGGTGCCGCCCGGCCACCCGCTGGCATCACGCAAGACGCTCAGGTTCGAGCAGACGCTGGACTACGAGCATGTCAGCCTGCCGGTCAACAGCGCAGTGCAGGTGATGCTGCAGCGCGCGGCCGCCAAGCTCGGGCGCACCATGACCCACCGCGTCATCGTCAGCAACTTCGAAGCCGCGCTGCGCGTGGTGCGCGCCGGGCTGGCGATCAGCCTGGTGCCGCGCGAAGTGGTCGAGATACATGCTGCCACCTATGGGCTGCGCCTGATCCCGCTGGCCGAACCCTGGGCCGAGCGCCGCTTCATCCTCTGCTTTCGCGACGTGCAGGCGCTTTCCCCGGCCGCCCGGATGCTGGTCGACTACCTGGCGGCGCAAGCCCTGCCGCAGCAACCGTGACAGCCGAAGTGCTTGACCTGGGGTCGCGGCCACGCGCTGCGCTCATCGGCGCCGCGTCTTGCCGCTCTTGGTCCGGCTGGCCTCGACGAGCAGCTTCGCGAACGCCTGCGCGGCGGGTGACAGGGTCCTGCCGGCCCGCTGGATGAGCCCGATGGTGCGGGTGACCGATGGGGCCAGCGCAATCCCGACGACGCTGGCCGGTCGGCGCGGCATCGCAAGCTGCGGCACGATCGCGACTCCGAGACCGGCTTCCACCAGGCCAATCAGGGTCGACACATGGCGCACCTCGCACACCGGCCGCGAGAGTGCCGGCAGTTCGGCCAGCGCCTGGTCGATGAAGACGCGGTTGCGGCTGGCCTGGGATACGCGCACCTGGTCCCAGGCCGCGAGTTCGTCCCAGCGCACCGTGCGGCGCGCGCCCAGGGCATGGTCCGCGCGGCAGGCCAGCACATACGGGTCCTTCAGCAGCGGTGTGAAATCGACATCCGGTTCCTGCATGCCGATGTAGTTGATGCCGAAATCCGCCTCGCCGTGCTTGACCGAGGCGAAGACGCCGTCCGCGCCGTCCTCGATGATGCGCACCAGCACCTTGGGATGCCGTTCGCGGTAGCTGTCGATCACGGCGGGCAGGAAGTGGTGGACGGCGGAGAACACGCAGCCGATGGTGACGTCGCCGGCCTCGAGTTGCGCGGCGTCACGCAGCCCCACCACCGAGCGGTCCAGATCTTCCACGACCGGAGTGATCTCCCGCAGAAAGCGGCTGCCCAGCAGCGTGAGCTCCATGCTGCGCGTCGTCCGGTCGAACAGCCGCGCCCCGAGGCGCGACTCCAGGTTCGAGATGCGGCGCGAGAAGGCCGGCAAAGACAGATGCAGCGCCTTCGCCGCGGCGGCGAAGCTGCGCAGTTCGGCGGCGACGATGAAGGCACGCAGGTCCGCCAGGCCCGGCGTGCGGGCCGGTGTGGCGGCACTGGTGGCACTGACGGCGTTGGTTTTGTGTTGCATGAAATGCAATAAACGCTAGGAAACTTGCACTTTACAGCCGATTCCCCTGCCGCGACCATACGCCCATTCCAACAGGAGACATCCATGAAACGCCGCCAACTGCTGCAGTCAGCTTCTGCTGTCGCCGTGCTGCCCGGTCTGGCCGTGGCGCAGGCCTATCCCGCCAAGCCGATCCGCTACATCGTGCCGGTTGCCGCCGGCGGCGGCAACGACATGATTGCGCGCGTGGTCACCGAACGCTGGGGCGCGGCGCTCGGCCAGACCTTCGTCGTGGACAACCAGAGCGGCGGCGGCGGCGTCGTCGCCAGCCAGCTCACCGCGCGCGCGGCCCCCGATGGCTACACGCTGATGCAGGGCTACGTGGCCACGCATGGGACGACGCCGGCGACACGCCGCATCGGCTACGACCCGATCAAGCAGTTCACGCCGATCGGGATGATCGGCGCCACGCCGAATGTGCTGGTCGTGAACACCAATGTGCCGGCCAGGACGGTGAAGGAATTCATTGACTACGTGAAGCGCAACCCGGGCCGCCTGAGCTACGGCTCCGCCGGCCAGGGGTCGCTCACGCACCTGACGATGGAGCTGTTCAAGCAGGAGACCGGCGCCTTCATGCTGCACATTCCCTACCGCGGCATTGCGCCGGCCATCAACGACCTGCTCGGTGGACAAACCCAGGCGATGTTCCCTGGCCTGGCTGCCGCGCTGCCCCACTTGCGGTCGGGGCGCATGCGCGCGCTGGCCGTCACCGGCAAAGTGCGCAGCCCGCAGCTCAAAGACGTGCCGACGATGGAGGAGATCGGCTTCAAGGGCTTCGACGCGATGCAGTGGTACGGCTCGGTCGGACCTGCGGGCATGTCGCCCGACATCGTCAAGCGCCTGAACGAGACCCAGGTCGCGGTGCTCAAGACGCCCGACCTGCGGGACAAACTTAGCGCAGAAGCGGTCGAGCCGTGGCCCATGTCGCCGGAGCAGTTCGGCGAATACATCGTTTCCGAAATCACGCGCTGGACCGCCCTGGCCAAGGCGCGCAACATCCAACTCGAAGACTAGAAAAAGGAACCCTGTGGCGCACAACACCCACGTCCCCGCCGACACGCAGGCACCGCCCATCACCGGCATCCTCGCGCGATTCGTCTCTGGCCATGCAGCGCGCGGCTGGAGCGACGCCGTGGAGCGCGAGGCGCACCGCACCTTCTACAACTGGCTGGGCTGCGCGATCGGCGCGGCGCGCCACGAGGCCGCGGACGCCGCGCTGGCCGCCGTCGCGATGCTTGAGCCCGCACCCCAGGCGACCGTGCTCGGGCGCACGGAACGCGTCGACATGGCCAGTGCCGCCCTGGTCAACGGCATCACATCGCACACCTTCGACTTCGACGACACGCACCTGAAGACCATCATCCACCCAGCAGGGCCGGTCGCGTCCGCCGTGCTGGCCCTGGCCGAGCAGCGCGCTGCCTCGGGCCGCGATGTGCTCGATGCGCTGGTGCTGGGCATCGACGTCGCCTGCCGGATTGGCAATGCCATGTATCCCGATCACTACGACCGCGGCTGGCACATCACCGGCTCGACCGGCATGCTGGGCGCCGCAGCCGGCTGCGCGCGGCTGCTCGGGCTGAACGAGCAGCAGACGACCATGGCACTGGGGCTGGCGGCATCGCAGCCGGTGGGCCTGCGCGAACAGTTCGGCACCATGGCCAAGCCCTTTCATCCGGGCGCCGCGGCGCGTGCCGGCCTGACCTCGGCCTTGCTCGCGCGGCACGGGTTCACGGCCAGCCCGCGCGCGCTGGAGGCGCCCCGTGGCTTCATGCAAGTGGCCTCGGACAAGCGCGACTGGAATGAGGTGACCCATGAACTGGGCGAGCGCTTCGAAATCTCCTTCAACACCTACAAGCCGTTTGCTTGCGGCATCGTGATCCACCCGAGCATCGATGCCTGCGTGCAGTTGCGCGCGCAGGGCGTCACGCCGGAACAGGTGCAGGCCATCGAGTTGCGTGTGCACTCCCTGGTGCTGGAACTGACGGGAAAGAAGGAGCCGCGCGACGGCTTGAGCGCCAAGTTCAGCGTCTACCACGGTTGCGCCGCCGGCTTGATCCATGGCCGCGCTGGCGAGGAGGAGTTCTCCGACGCGGTCGTGAACGACCCGCGCGTGGTGGCGCTGCGCGGCAAGGTCCGGGCCACGGTCGACGATTCGATCGCCGAGGCCGCCGTCGATGCCACCGCCGTGCTGCTGGATGGGCGGCGCGTGCACGTGCGCGTCGACCACGCCATTGGCTCGCTCGAAAGGCCGCTGTCGGACGCGCAGCTCGAAGGCAAGTTCGATGCGCTGGTCACGCCCGTACTAGGCCAGGCCAGGGCGCGCGACATCACGGCCGCCTGCCGCAGGCTTGCAACGCTTGCGGATGTGCGCGAACTCACCGCGCTGTGCCGGCCCTGACTTGAGGATCGCCATGCCCCACCTACCTGCGTCCTCCGCCCTGCAACGCTTTCGCGTGATCGACCTGAGCCAGGTGCGCGCCGGTCCCACAGCCTGCCGCCAGCTGGCGGACTGGGGTGCCGACGTGGTCCAGGTGCAGATGCCCGAGCACATGCGCGGCGACGACACGCTCGGCGGCCAGGACGGCTCCGACTACCAGTACACGCACCGCAACAAGCGCTCGATCACGCTCAACTTCAAGGAGGCCGAGGGCATCGCCACCTTGAAGCGCTTGATCGCGGGCGCGGACGTGGTTGTCGAGAACTTCCGTCCCGATGTGAAATACCGCCTCGGCATCGACTACGAGACGCTGAAGGCCGCCAATCCGCGCCTGGTGTATGCGAGCATTTCCGGCTTCGGCCAGACCGGCCCGCTCGCGTCCCGCCCGGGCTTTGACCAGATTGCGCAGGGCATGGGCGGGCTGATGTCGGTCACGGGAACTTCCGGCGAAGGCCCGATGCGGGTCGGCATCCCGATCGCCGACCTGTGCGCCGGGATTTTCGCGGCCCAGGGCATCCTGGTCGCGCTGCTGGAGCGCGAATCCTCGGGCAAGGGCCAGTGGGTGCACACCTCGCTGCTGGAAGCCATGGTCTACATGATGGACTTCCAGACTTCGCGCTTCCTGATCGACGGCGAGGTCGCCACGCAGGCCGGCAACTTTCACCCGACAAGCATCCCGACGGGGGTCTACAAGGCGCGCGACGGCTACCTCAACATCGCGGTGTTCGGCTCCAAGATCTGGGAACGTTTTTGCAACATCCTCGGCGCGCCCGAATGGATCACGGATGCGCGCTACCACGACAAGGCGTCGCGCTCCGTCAACCGCGACGCGCTCAATGCCGAGATCAACCGGCGCCTGGCCGCGCAGGACCGCGGCCACTGGATCGCGCAGTTCAACGAGGGCGGCGTGGCCTGCGGCCTGATCAGCGACATGCGCGAGGTACTCGAGGAACCGCAGATCGCGCATCTCGGCATGGTCAAGAACGTGGTCTCCGCCAGGCTCGGCCCGCAGCGGCTGGTCGGCCAGCCGATGCAACTGGAGCGCACGCCCAGCAGCATTGCGCGCGCCGCGCCGCGCCGCGGCGAACACACGGAGGAAATCCTGCGCGAACTGGGCCTCGGCGCCGACGACCTCGCCCGCATGAAACAAGCCGGAGTCTATTGATGTCCCACCTTACCGATACCGCCAGCTACGAATCCATCACCGAGCGTGTCCAGGCCTGGCTGGACGGCAGCACGCTGCACATCCGGTTCAACAACCCGGCCCGGCACAACGCCCTGTCGGTCGACATGTGGGAGGCGGTGCCGCCGCTCCTGAAGCGCGCGCAGCAGGACGACCGGGTGCGCCTGGTGGTCTTTTCCGGTGCGGGCGAGAAGGCCTTTGTCTCGGGTGCCGACATTTCGCAGTTCGAGGACATGCGCGCCGCGCGCGAAGCCGTGAGCCGCTACGAGGCGATGGCGGAAGAGACGCTGATGGGCATCCACGATTTTCCCAAGCCGACCCTGGCCTGTATCCGTGGCTATTGCATCGGCGGCGGGGTGAACGTGGCGATCAGCTGCGATATCCGCATCGCCAGTACCGACTCGGTGTTCGCGATTCCCGCCGCGCGCCTGGGCCTAGGCTACCGCTACTCGGCGATGAAGAACCTGGTCGACCTGATCGGCCCTGGCGCGGCCAAGGACCTGTTCTTTACCGCGCGGCGCGTCGATGCGGTCGAAGCCAGGACCATGGGCCTGGTGTCGCGCGTCTGCCCGCCGGAAGCGCTGGACGGTTTGCTCGGCGAATACGCCGCGGCCATGGCCGACAACGCGCCGCTCACGGTGGCCGCCGGCAAGGCGATCACGCGCGAGATCCTCAAACCCTCGCCTGAACTGGACATGGCGCTGTGCCAGTCGCTGATCCGCGGCTGCTTTGAAAGCGCCGACTACACCGAAGGCCGCAACGCCTTCATGCAAAAGCGCAAGCCGGTCTTCATCGGCCGCTAACCAACAAAACAAGGAACAGCCCATGCAGTCGTACTGGATGCAGATGACCGAAACGCAAACCCTGCTGGAATTGCGCGAGACACCTGTCCCCCAACCGGGGCCGGGGCAACTGCTGGTGCGCATGCACGCAGCGTCCCTGAATCGCGGGGAGTTCGTGCGGGGCCATGGCCTGCACGGCCCGGCCGGCAGCTGGAAGGCCATCGGCGGCGAGGGCGCCGGCGAGGTCGAGAGCATCGGGCCCGACATCACCGACTTCAAGGCTGGCGATCGCGTCATGGGCCGGTGTGCCGGCGCGTTCTCGGAATACGCGCTGATGGAACGGGCCGAAGCTATTCGCGTGCCGCCGGCCTTGTCGTGGGACGAGGCCGCCAGCATCCCGCTGACGTTCCTGGTGTCCTACGACATGCTGGTGTTGCAGGGCCGGCTCCAAGCCGGCGAGTGGCTGCTGATCAATGGCGTTTCGTCCGGCGTCGGCGTGGCCGCGCTGCAGTTGGGCAAGGTGCTGGGCGCCAAGGTCATCGGTACTTCGGGCTCGGCTGAAAAGCTGCAGGCACTCAAGCCCCTGGGCCTGGATGTGGCGCTGTGCACGCGCGCGGCCGACTTTGCCCCAGCCGTCATGGAGGCCACGGCGCAGCATGGTGCGGACCTGGTCGTCAACGCCGTGGGCGGGTCGGTGTTCGCCGAGAACATCCGCGCAATGGCCTTCGAGGGCCGGCTCGCTACCGTGGGCTACGTGGATGGCGTGCTGCACGCCGACCTCGACCTGGAAGCCCTGCATGCCAGGCGGCTAAGCCTGTTCGGCGTCTCCAACAAGCTGCGCAGCAAGGCGCAGCGCGCGGCGGCCGTGCCCCGCTTCGTGGCCGAGGTGATGCCGCATATCGCGGCCGGGCGCATCAAGCCGCAGATCGACCAGGTCGTGGCCTTCGCCGGGCTGAAGGAGGCCAAGGCGCGCATGGAAGCCGGCGGCCACGTCGGCAAGATCGTGCTGCGCATGCCCGCCGCCTGAACCCGTTCCACGACATCAGGAGACAAACCAATGAAAACAAAGAACGTGCTTGCGGCGCTCGCCTTGAACGCCCTGGGCGGCGTCGGTGGCCATGCGCTGGCGCAGCCTGCGCCTTACCCGAACAAACCGATCCGGCTGGTTGTCGGTTTTGCACCCGCCGGTGCCGCCGACTATGTGGCGCGCGCCATGAGCGATGCCTTTGGCAAGGCGCTCGGGCAAACGGTGTTGGTGGACAACAAGCCGGGCAACGGATCGAGCATCGCCGCGGACCTGGTGGCCAAGGCGCCGGCGGACGGCTACACCTTGCTGATTGCGAGCCCGAGCAGCATCTCCGTCAATCCCGCGCTCAACCCCAATCTGGGATACACACCGCGCGATCTTCTGCCGGTCACCAAGATGACGACTTCGCCGCTGGTGCTCGCGGTCAATCCTGCAACCGGCCTGCGCTCGGTGGCGGACCTGGTCGCGGCCGCGAAGAAAGACCCCGGCAAGCTGAACTATTCGACCTCGGGCAACGGATCGGCACCGCACCTGGGCGCAGCGCTTTTCAGCCTGTTGACCGGCGCGCAGATGACCCATATTCCCTATCGCGGCGGCGCCCTGGCGATTCAGTCCGTGATGGCGGGCGACACGCAACTGACGTTCGGCACCTCGCCTTCGGTGCTGCCGCAGGCCAATGGCGGCAAGCTGCTCGCGCTCGCCGTCAGCACGCGCGAGCGTTCGCCGCTGGTCCCTGGCCTGCCGGGCATGAAGGAGGCCGGGCTGCCCGAATACAACATTGAATTCTGGTACGGCATGTTCGTGCCCGCGGCAACGCCGCCGGCCATCGTCAGGAAGATCCATGAGGCGACTACCATCGCGATGCAGCAGCCTTCCGTGAAGGCGGCGCTGGCGCGCGAGGGCACCGAGGTCTCGTTGTCCGCGTCGCCCGAACAGTTCAGCAGCTTCCTGGCCGAGGACGCCAAGTTCTGGGTCGACCTGGTCAGGAACGCCAAGGTCAAGGTCGAATGATGGCCACAGACCGCTGCTCCTTCCGCCGCTCCTTCTGCGCCGCGGGCGCACTGCTTATGGCCGGCTGCGCAAGCAAACTGCCTGACCCCGACCCGCGCGCGGGTGCGATCGCTGAGCTCGGTTCCACCGGCAAGCTGCGCGCTGCGATCAACTTCGGCAATCCGATCCTGGCGACCCGGACTCCGGACGGCAGCCCGCGCGGCGTATCGGTGGACCTCGCGCGCGAGGCCGCCCGCCGTCTCGGCCTGTCCGTGGAGCTGGTGCTGTTCAACTCCGCGGGAAACGTCGTCGAAGCCGTCAAGGCGCGCAATGTCGACCTTGCCTTCGTCGCGATCGACCCGGTGCGCGCCGTGGACATGGAATACACCGCGCCCTACGTGATCATCGAAGGCGCCTATCTGGTGCGCAACAACTCGCCGCTGCAGCGCAACGAGGAAGTGGATCGCAGCGGCACGCGCATCGCCGTGGGCCGAGGCAGCGCCTATGACCTGTACCTTATGCGCGAGCTGAAGGCGGCCACGCTGGTGCGCGCGCCGACATCGCCCGCGGTGACCGACTTGTTCGTCGCGCAGAACCTGGAAGTGGCCGCCGGCGTGAAGCAGCAACTGCAGGCGGATGCCGCGCGCGTCGGCGGTGTGCGCCTGTTGCCGGGGCGCTTCATGGTGATCGAGCAGGCAATGGGCGTTCCCAAGGGCCGCACCGCCGCACAGGCCTGGCTCAGTGGCTTCATCGAGGAGATGAAGGCCTCCGGCTTCGTCGCCGCCGCACTGCAGCGGCATGGCATTCAGGGCGCCGCCGTGGCGCCGGCGCGCAGCGGCGCCTGATCGAAATTTCTTCCTTCCAAATGAACAACACCACACCTCTTCGCATCGGCATCCTGAACGGCGACGACATCGGCCATGAGATCGTTCCCGCATCGGTCGAGATCAGCCGCGCTGCCGCCGAACTGCATGGTGTCGCCATCGACTGGCGGCCGCTGCCGATCGGCCGCGTCGCGCTCGATACGCACGGCCACACGCTGCCGCCCGAGACGCTTGAAGCACTGCAGTCGCTCGACGGCTGGATCCTCGGGCCGATCGGCCACCGCGCCTATCCCAAGCTGCCCAACGCGATCAACCCGCACCCGATCCTGCGCAAGCAATTCAACCTGTTCGCCAATGTGCGGCCGACGCGCTCCTATCCCGGCATCGGCTGCCTGCACGACAACGTGGATCTGGTGATCGTGCGTGAGAACAACGAGGGCTTCCAGCCGGACCGCAACATGGTCCTCGGGTCGGGTGAATTCCGGCCCACCGACGAGGTGACCCTGTCGGTTCGGGTGATCACGCGCACCGGCAGCCGCCGCGTCGCGCGCGCCGCGTTCGAACTGGCGCGCCAGCGGCGCAAGCACCTGACCTACGTGCACAAGGACACTGTCTTCAAGCTCGGTTGCGGCATGTTCGTGGAGGAGTGCAAGAAGCTCGCACCCGAATACCCGGACGTGCTGGTGGACGACGTGATCGTGGATACCTTCGCCATGCGCCTGGTGCGCGACCCGCAGTCGTTCGACGTCGTCGTCACCACCAATATGTTCGGCGACATCCTGTCCGACGAAGCGGCCGGCCTGGTCGGCGGCCTGGGGATGGCGCCCGGGCTGTGCATCGGCGACGGCGACGTCGTGATGGCGCAGGCCACGCACGGCTCCGCGCCGGACATCGCGGGCAAAGGCATCGCCAACCCGTACGCCATGATGGAGTCGACGCGGATGATGTTCGACTGGCTCGGGCGCAGCCGCAGCAACGCGGCAGCGGTGCGCATGGCCGCATCGATGTCGCGCGCCATCACCGAAGCCCTGGGCGACGCGCAGGCGCGTACCGGCGACATTTGCGGCAAGGGCAATACCGCGACCTTGACGCAGGCCGTGCTGCGCGGCATGCGGGCCTGATCCACGGGAACTTTGAAAACGAAATCCACTGGGTTTGACATGCAAGCAAATGCTTGCATATAATTCACCACGTTCCGGGCATCGGAGCGCACGAACTCGTTTCAAACAACCCGTAAGGAGAAGTCATGGTGGATATCCTGCATAGTGTCGGAATCAAGTCGCCCCTGGACGCGGTCTATCAAGCCTTGAGCACGCGTGAGGGCGTTGCCGCCTGGTGGGCGCACGACACGAAAGGCGAAAGCAAGGTCGGCGGAGTGCTTCAGTTCCGCTTCAGCAGCGACGGCGTGGTGAAGGGCTCCATCCACATGAAGGTTCTTGAGCTGGAGCCTGCCAAGCGTGTGCTGTGGCAAGTGGTCGATGGGCCTCAGGAATGGATCGACACCAAGGTCGGTTTTGATCTCAGGCAGGAAGGCGACTATTGCATCCTGCTCTTCAAGCACGAGGGCTGGAAGGAGCCGGTGGATTTCATGTACCACTGCAGCACCAAGTGGGCGATGTTCCTGATGAGCTTAAAGTCGCTGCTTGAAACCGGGAAGGGTACGCCCAACCCGAACGACATCAGCATCACCAACTGGGACTGAAGCTGTCTACCAAGTTGCTCAACATCGACAAGGTTTTCAAGGCGCTGGCCGACCCGACGCGCCGGGGTCTGCTCGACCTGCTGCATCGTGAGAACGGCCAGACGCTCTCGGCCCTGTGTGAACACATGGACATGTCGCGCCAGGCCGTGACGCAGCACTTGCAGCAGCTCGAGGAAGCCAACCTGGTCGCCATCGTCTGGCAAGGCCGGGAAAAGCTCCACTACCTGAACCCGGTGCCGCTGTACGAGATCCAGGAGCGCTGGATCGGGAAATTCGAGCGCAGCCGCCTCAGTGCGCTGCACAATCTCAAGAAGAAACTGGAAGGTGATGAGAATGACAAAACCTAGCTTTGTTTACGTGACCTACATCGCGACGACGCCGCAGAAGGTCTGGCAGGCGTTCGTCGACACCGACGTGATGGCCCAGTACTGGGTCGGCCCGACTTCGGAGTGCGTTCGCGTGAACGTGTCGGATTGGCTGCCCGGTTCGCGCTGGGAGCACCAGCGCCTGGACGATGCGCGCACGGTCGACATCTGCGGCAAAGTCGTCGAAAGCAATCCGCCGCGCCGCCTGGTCTACACCTGGGCCAGGCCGGCTGACGCGGCGGACGAGGCTAAGCATTCGCGCGTGGCGATCGATATCGAGCCGCACATCGACGGGCTCGTTCGCTTGACAGTCACCCATGAAGACCTCGAGCGCGACCCGCAGATGCTCGAGGGCATCTCGGGCGGCTGGCCGATGGTTCTTTCGAATCTCAAGACCTTGCTCGAAACCGGCCGCGCGCTCCCGCGCATACCTGCGCATTAGCGAGCTCGCGTCATCAGCGCGGCTTGTTTACCAGGCTTTCGGTCTCGGCGCGCAGGCGCTCTTCCTGGGCCCGCAGCTCGGGTGTGAGTTCGGCACCGAAATCCTCGGCCTCGAACAACGGGCGAATCTCGATCTCGGATTCTCCTTCCATGGGGTTGGGGCAGCGCTTGACCCATGCGACGGCCTCTTCCATGGACTTGACTTGCCACAGCCAATACCCAGCGACAAGTTCCTTGGTCTCCGCGAACGGCCCGTCGACCACGCTCCGCTGGCTGCCTGAAAACTGCACCCGCTTGCCCCTGGCGCTCGGGTGCAGGCCCTCGCCCGCGAGCATGATGCCCGCCTTGACAAGCTCTTCATTGAAATTGCCCATGGC
>DATILI010000038.1:0-3930 GCA_035476635.1 Burkholderiaceae bacterium
GGCCCAGCACGATGGACAGCGGGTTGTTCAGCTCGTGCGCCACGCCGGCCAGCAGGCTGCCCATGGCGGTGAGCTTCTCGCTTTGGCGCAGGGCCTCGCGCTGGCGCTCGATCTGCTGGGCGGCATCGCGCTGCTCGGACAAGTCGGTCAGCCAGGCGGTGTAGTGCGTGGCGCCATCGACCTCGGTGCGCCACAGCACCAGCTCGACCGGAAATTCGCTGCCGTCGGCGCGCCGCGCCAGCAACTCGGCATGGCGGCCCAGCCCGAGGATAGGCCCGCCTTCACGCATGCGCTTCAAGTCCGATTCATTCGCGGCCCGAAAGCGTTCCGGCACGATCACCTCGCTCACCCGGCGGCCCAGCACGGCCGCGCGCGGATAGCCGAACAGGGTCTCGGCGGCGGGGTTGAATTCGACGATGCGGCCATCGGCATCGGCGGTCAGGATGGCGGCGACGGCGTTGTCCACGATGGCGGACTTGAAGGCTTCGCTGCGGCGTTCGCGCTCGCGGGCATCGCGTTCTGCCCGGAAGGTGCGGGTCACCACCTCGATCCAGGGTTGCCAGCGCCGGCCGAGTTGGGGCTCGGGCGCGTTTTCATCCTGCGACCTGGCCTGCAGATAACCCATCACGCCCAAGGCGGGGTCAAGCAGGCGTTTGCGCAGCAAGGTCTGCCCGTACCAGAACATGGCCAGCAGGGCGGCCGCGATCAAGCCGAAGGGCAGCAGGCCCGGCAGCGCCGCGGCGCGCGCCTCGGTATCGGAAAGAGCGTGCACCAGCGTCCAGCGTGTCGAGCTCAGCTTGTAGGCGACCACCCGATGCTCTGCCGCCTGCAGCGCGCGGCCGTGGTTTTGCAGCGCCGTGCCGATCTGGGCCATATCCAGGCCGGTCGGCAGCCGGTCCGCCATCTGCGCCACGGCCGCCTGGGGCTGCGCGGCGCGGGCGGTTGCCAGCGGCGAGTTTGGCGCTGGCGGGGCGGGTGCCTCGGCCAGCACTTCGCCGCGCTCGGTCACTACCCACCAGCGCCCGGGGCCGGACGGGGTCGTGCTCAAGGCGCCGAGCACGGTCGAAAGCTTGGTGTCGGCGGCGACCACGCCGCGAAAGTCGTCGCCGGAGTAGATCGGCACGGCGTGCGAGACCACCAGTTCCCGCGTTCCAATATCGGCGTAAGGCGCGGTCCAGTACGGCCCGCGGGTCGCGTTGCTGTCCGGCAGCCCGGCGTGCACGACTTCATGGCGGTACCAGTTGGCCAGTGCGCTCTCCAGGGTGCCGTTGCCCAGCTGCTGCACCACATGCCGGCTGGGAACCCAGGGGTAGACGACGACCTGCTGGCGCGGCGCGCCGAAGTAGTAGGAGCGCGCCAGGGCGGCGTTGCGTCCGTGCGCAAGTTCGGCCTGGGAAGCCAGGGACTGCAGCCACCAGAGCGCGTCTTCGTCGGGCGGCATGAACGGGTCGGACCACAGCATCTGCGCCATGCTGGGTTGCAGCAAGGCGGGCAACTCGTCGAGTGTGTAGCCGTCGGGATGCCCGGCGAACGCGTGCTGGTGCAGGGCGCTGCGCAGGGCCGCATCGGGCGCGCGCGCCTGGGTCAGCAGATCGCGCGCGGCCAGCTTGCGCAAGTCCGCCACATGCTCTTCCACCCCCTGGACCAGCGCCTGCAGCGTCGCGTGGTCGGCGCCTGCGCGGCGCTCCAGCTCCGCCACCACCGCGCGTTGCGCCTGCAGGCCTTGCCAAACCGCAAGCCCTGCCAGTAAAACGAAAACGGGCGTGGCCACCAGCAGCAACAAGCGGTGGTAGCGGCGTATCAGCCGCTCGGCCGACATCGCATGCAAGTCATCCGGCTGCTCAGCGCGGGTCATCGCCACTTTCACCGGGAGGCTGCACCATGGGTTGCGTTCCTTGGGGTCGGGAGGATCGAAAAATTATAGGGCCGCAGGTATGCTGGGCCCCCGAATTCACTTGACCCGGCCCCTGCGGCCACCTTGATAAAGGCAGTCTTGTGTCAACCAAAGAGATGAATCTTGAACTCTGCCCATCGATACCTTAGCCCTTCCGAGGCCGCCAAGCGGCTTGGCGTCTCCGCCAAGGCCCTGCGTCTGTACGAGCAGCGCGGTCTGGTTTCCCCGGCGCGCAACTCGGCTGGATGGCGATCCTATGGACCGAATGAAATGGCCCGTGGCGCCGAGGTCGTGGCCCTGCGCGCGCTTGGCCTCAGTCTGGCCCAGGTGGTGCGCGTCATTGAAGGCGACGCGCAAGGCCTGGAGCCCGCCTTGGCTGCGCATCAGACAGCACTCGAAGGCCGTGCTCGGCAACTTGCCGGCACGATTGAAAAAGTCCGCCGCCTGCGGGCCGATCTTGATCGTGGGCAGACACCAAGCATTGCAGAGTTGGCGCACTTGCTGGAGCCACACGCAGAGTGCAGTATCGAATTTGAACTTCCCTGGCCCTGGGGTGGTGAACCGTTCAAGTTGCCGGGCATCAAGCCACTGAACTACATTGTCGGCCCGCTGGGGAGCGGCAAGACCCGGCTGGCCTTGCGGTTGGCCGAAGTCCTGCCAGCTGCTGCGTTCCTGGGCCCGGAGCGGTTGGAGGATGGCCGCGCGGCGGCGCTGCTGGACGGTGACCCCGCACTCAGGTTGCGCGTCGATCAGGCACTGGCATGGCTTGTCGAGGATGGCGCCACCGTATCCGAAGCCCTGATTGCCTTGATTGCCGGACTGGAGGCCGAAGGCCCGGCCATCCTGGTCGTCGACATGGTGGAGCAGGGGCTGGACCAGGCGACGCAGCAGGCCGTGATCGCCCTGCTGCGTCGCCGAGGGCCCAATGGACGGCCGCTCTTCCTGCTGACGCGCTCGTGTGTGATTCTTGACCTGGCAGCCATAGGCGCTGACGAGTCGATCATCCTCTGCCCTGCCAATCACAGCCCACCAACGCCGGTCGCCCCCTATCCGGGCGCCCCCGGCTACGAGGCCGTAGCAACCTGCCTGGCCTCCCCCGAGGTGCGGGCGCGGACGCAGGGTGTCGTAGCCTGGCGGCCGCCCGCCCCGGCAGCAGCATCACTACATGTTGGCGAAATTGACAACACTCGCATGCTGTTGGCATAATTGCCAACAGCATGCAGGCCAAGCTCATCACCCGCTTCAAGAACGTGACAGCCGAAGGCGGTGTGATTGAGCTGGTGGTTTGGCGCGTGCCGCAGCCGGTGCCGCCGACCACCCACGGCTACAAGTACCGGGCGGCCTATGCCCTGGGCGGCGAGCGGCTGGTGGGCTTTGACAACGAGCGCGGCAAGGGCGACCACTGCCACCTGGATGGGCTGGAGTTTCCCTACGACTTCGTGAGCGTTGACCAGCTTGTGGAAGATTTCATTACGGCTGTGGCCGCCAGGAGAGCAACATGATGCGCCAACTGACCATCACTATTGAACGCGACTGGAAAGCGGCCTTGCGCACCGCAGGCAAGAGCGCCAAGGCCAGTACCTACCAGGGCGAAGTGCTGAACTTTGAAAGCCCTGGCCAGTTTTTTGGGCAACTCAGCGAGAAGCGCTGGGAGATCGTGCGTGCACTGCAAGGCCAGGGTGAACTGCCCGTGCGCGAGTTGGCGCGGCAGCTTGGCCGCGACGTAAAGCGTGTGCATGAGGATGTAGTGATACTTGCCGAGCTGGGCCTGATCGAGCGTACCGAGCAAGGCGGCGTTGTCTGCCCGTTTGGGTCGGTGCATATCGATATGTATCTCAAGGCGGTGTAGTCAAGCGCGTGGACGCCTCTCTCGATCTCCGGATGAATTGGTACTATCGGCCAGGAGCGGGCAATCGTTCGCAAAGGCTTTGCGGCATGGCGCGGGATCTGGCCGGTGGGGCACTCTGCTCCGCGAATGTCCCCCGCCTTCGGCTCCTCCTTTATTTCGCTGCGCAGAGCGCCCCACCGGCCTGATC
>DATILI010000039.1:0-17490 GCA_035476635.1 Burkholderiaceae bacterium
TGCGCACTATGCCGACGTAGTCCCACATGAAGCGGCGCAGCTCGTCCCAGTTGTGCGAGATCACCACGGCCTCGTCGGCGTCCGTCACGCGGCTTTCGTCCCAGGCGTGCAATTCGGGCGGCAACGGCAGCGGCGTCTGCAGGATGTCCTGGGCCGCGGCGCGCGCGAACACCATGCATTCCACCAGCGAGTTGCTGGCCAGGCGGTTGGCGCCGTGCAGGCCGGTGTAGGCGGTTTCGCCGATGGCGTGCAGGCCTTGCAGGTCGGTGCGGCCCGAGAGGTCGGTGTGGACGCCGCCACAGGTGTAGTGTGCGGCCGGCACCACCGGGATCGGTGCCTTGGTGATGTCGATTCCGAGTTCCAGGCAGCGCGCGCGGATATTGGGGAAATGTTCCTGGATGAAGGCCGGCGGCTGGTGCGAGATGTCGAGGTAGACGCAATCCAGGCCGTGCTTCTTCATCTCGAAATCGATGGCGCGTGCCACCACGTCGCGCGGCGCAAGCTCGGCGCGCGGGTCGTGCCCGGGCATGAAGCGCGTGCCGCCCGCCGACTCGGGCAGCAGGAGTCGCCCGCCTTCGCCGCGCACGGCTTCGGTGATCAGGAACGACTTGGCGTGCGGGTGGTACAGGCAGGTCGGGTGGAACTGGATGAACTCCATGTTCGTGGCCCGGCAGCCCGCGCGCCAGGCCGCTGCGATGCCGTCGCCGGTGGCGGTGTCGGGGTTGGTGGTGTAGAGGTAGACCTTGCCTGCGCCGCCGGTGGCCAGGATGGTGTGCGGCGCGCGGAATGTCAGCACCGCATCCGTGGCTTCATCGAGCGCATAAAGGCCCAGGCAGCGGTTGGTGCCTGCGTTGGCCGCACCGCCGGTGGACTGCTCCAGCTTGCGGCTGGTGATCAGGTCCACCAGCGTGTGGTTCTCGAACAGCGTGATGTTGGCTGTGCGGCGCACCTGCTCGATCATGGTCCGCTGCACGGCCGCGCCGGTGGCATCGGTCACGTGCACGATGCGCCGTGCGCTGTGGCCGCCTTCGCGTGTCAGGTGCAGCTGGCCGTCTTCCTGCGAGAACGGCACGCCGAGTTGCTGCAGCCAGGCGATGGTTTGCGGCGCGTTCTCCACCACGAAGCGCGTGGCGGCCGGGTCGGACAGGCCCGCGCCGGCGACGAGGGTGTCGTCCACATGCGAATCGAAGCTGTCGCCCTCGGCCAGCACGGCGGCAATTCCGCCCTGGGCCCAGCCGCTGGAGCCATCGCTGATGCCGCGCTTGGTCAGCACGGCCACGCGGTGGGTCGGTGCGAGGTGCAGCGCGGCGGACAGGCCGGCCAGGCCGCTGCCCACGATGAGGACGTCAAATGCGAAGGAAGACATGGGTTCAACCCGGCATGCGGGTGGCAGTTAACTTACGCAACTCAAGCCGGCGTGAAGGCCAGCCGCACATAGATCGGCGCAAAGACCTCGGCCTGGGTGATTTCGATCAAGGTTTCCTTGGCCAGTTCGAGCAGGGCGATGAAGGTGACGACAAGCACCGTGCTGCCCTTGGCCGGGTCGAAGAGTTCCTCGAACTCGACGAACTTGCGGCCCTGCAGGGCCTTGAGCACGAAGCTCATGTGCTCGCGCACCGACAACTCTTCGCGCGTGATCTTGTGGTGCTGGATGAGCCTGGCACGCTTCAGGATGTCGCGCCAGGCTTCCTGCAGGTCCACCACGTCCACATCGGGAAAGCGCGGCTGCAGCGACTGTTCGATATAGACCTGCGCCTTGAGGAAGTCGCGGCCGAACTGCGGCACGTTGTTGAGCCGGGCCGCGGCCAGCTTCATCTGCTCGTATTCGAGCAGGCGGCGCACCAGCTCGGCGCGCGGATCTTCGGGCTCCTGGCCTTCTGCCACCTTCTTGGGCGGCAGCAGCATGCGCGACTTGATCTCGATCAGCATCGCGGCCATCAGCAGGTACTCGGCCGCCAGCTCCAGGTTGTGGCTGCGGATTTCGTCGACATAGGTCAGGTACTGGCGCGTGACGCCGGCCATCGGGATGTCGAGGATGTTGAAGTTCTGCTTGCGGATCAGGTACAGCAGCAGGTCCAGCGGCCCCTCGAATGCCTCGAGGAAGACTTCCAGCGCGTCGGGCGGGATGTACAGGTCGGTGGGCATCGCGAACAGCGGCTCGCCGTAGAGCCGGGCGAGCGCGACCTGGTCCACCACCTCGGGCATGCCGGACAACACCGGCAGGCCGGCCGCGCCCTCGGGCGCGCGCGCGGGGGATGCGCTCGAATCTGTCATGAATTCAGGAGGATCGGACTTTTTACTTCACGTCGGTCTGGTAGACGTAGGGCTTTTGCGCTACTTCGGCGTCGCGGTACTCGCTCCAGGCGCTGCGGTCCACGTTCTTGTCCCACAGCAGGGCGCGGCCGGCGCGCTGCTCGGCTTCCAGGCTGGGTTTTTGCTCTTTCATCTTGTCGATGAACTGAGTGACCTCGGACTTGTAGTCAGGGCGGCGGAAGATGGATTGCAGGAAGGACATAAACTGGACTTTGTCGGGGGATTGCCCTGATTTTACCGGGGACGCCATGTTGAAGAGGATTTTGGCCCTGGGACTGCTGTCTGCACTCCTGGGATTGGCGGGCTGCGACCCGCAGCGCATCAGCGAACTGGAAGAAGGCGTCTCGACGGAGGCCGACGTGCGCGCCCGCTTCGGCGAGCCGGAAAACGTCTGGGATGCGCCCAACGGCGGACGCACCTTCGAATACAACCGCCAGCCGGCCGGCCACAAGAACTACATGATCACGATCGGGCCCGACGGCAAGATGAGCGCCCTGCGCCAGGTGCTCACGCCCGAGAACTTCGCGAAAGTTCAGCCCGGCATGATGATGGAGGATGTGCGCAAGATGCTGGGCAAACCGATGAAGATCACACCCTACGAGCTCAAGCGCGAAGTGCACTACGACTGGCGCTATATGGAGCCGCCGAACACGTCGATGGTGTTCTCGGTGATTTTCAGCCCGGACTACAAGGTCTTGCGGACTGCATCGGCGCCCGATCCCGAGGCTACCGAAAGCCGCGGCGGGCCGGCAAAGTAATAGGATTGCGGATCGCAGGCGGCAGTGGCATTGACACGGTTTCCAGGAGACGTCCTATGTTCCAGCATCAACTCATGGCGGGCCAGCGCATTCTGGTCACCGGCGGCGGCACCGGCCTGGGCCAGGCCATGGCCACCCAATTTCTGGGCCTGGGCGCCGACATCGCCATCTGCGGCCGCCGCAAGGCGGTGTGCGACGAAACCGCCGATGCCTGGCGCAAGCAGTTTCCCGCGCGGCGCATCGACAGCTTTGGCGTGGACATCCGCGTCGCGCAAAGCGTGGAGGAGATGGTGCAGGCGCTGTGGGATTCGGGCGGGTTGACCGGCCTGGTCAATAACGCGGCGGGCAACTTCATCTCGCCGACCGAGCAGCTCTCGCCGCGCGGCTTTGACGCCATCGCCAACATCGTGTTCCACGGCACCTTCTACGTGACGCAGGCCGTCGGCAAGCGCTGGGTGGCCGAGGCCAAGGCCGGCCGGTGGCAGGCGGGCCAGCCCTACCGCAGCGTGATGAGCATCATCACCACCTGGGTGGACAACGGCTCGCCCTATGTCGTGCCCTCGGCCATGAGCAAGGCCGGCATCGACGTGATGACCAAGTCCCTGGCTGTGGAATGGGCGCCCTTCGGCGTGCGCCTCAACGCCGTGGGCCCGGGCGAAATCCCGACGGAAGGCATGAGCAAGCGCCTGAACCCCGGCGAAGAGCCCGGCGCGCGCAGCAAGGCCGGCAACCCGATGGCCCGGCCGGGTCTGATGAGCGAATTGCAAAACCTGGCGGCCTTTCTGATGGCCCCCGGCCAGTGCGACTGGCTCACCGGCCAGAGCATCATGATGGACGGCGGCAATTCGCTCGCCACCGGCGGCAACTTCTATGAATTGCGCCAGTGGAGCGATGCCGACTGGTCGGCGGCCCGGGAGCGGATTGAGGCGCAGAACACGAAGGACCGGGCGCAGCGGCAGGGAACCGGCCCTTAAACCGCCACTTCCGGCGAGGCCTCCTGCGCCGCCAGTTCCCGCGCAAACCCGGCGCGCTCGATCACACTGCGCGGCTGTTCCTGCAGTGATTCGATGCGCAGCACGCCACCGCGCAACAGCACGGCCTTGTGCAACTGCCGCAGCGCATCCAGCCCCGAGGTGTCCAGCAAGACCAGCTGCAGCGCGTCCAGCACCACGACGACGCCGCGCGGACCGTTTTCTACGGCCTGCAGCGCCACATCGATCTTGGCGACAGCGCCGAAGAACAGTGCGCCGTAGAGCTTGAAGGTGGTGACATGGCCGTCCTGCGACACCAACTCCACGGTGAACAGCGAGCTCATGCGCCGCACGAACAGGCCGCAGGCCAGCACCAGGCCGACTTGCACGGCCACCGTGAGGTCGAACACCACGGTCAGGAAGAACGTGCCGAGCATCAGCACGCGGTAGTGCGCGCTGTAATGCGTCAGGCGCTGGAACTCGCGCCACTCCCCCATGTTCCACGCCACGAAGAGCAGGATGCCGGCCAGTACCGCCAGCGGCACATGCAATGCCAGCGGCGCCGCTGCCAGCACGACCACCAGCAAGGTCAACGCGTGCACCATGCCCGCGACCGGCGAGGCGCCACCCGAGCGCACATTGGTCACGGTGCGGGCAATCGTGCCGGTGGCCGGCATGCCGCCAAAAAAGGGCGTGACGAAATTGGCGACGCCCTGGGCCATCAATTCCTGGTTCGGGTCGTGCCGCGGCAGCCCGCTCAACTGGTCGGCCACGCGTGCGCACAAGAGCGACTCGATGGCGCCCAGCAGTGCGATGGTCAGCGTTGGCGTCAGCAGCAGCTTGACGGTTTCCCAGGAAAACTCGGGCAGGGCGAAGGCCGGCAAGCCCTGGGGAATGCTGCCAAAGCGCGAGCCGATGGTTTCCACCGGCAGCTTGAAGAACCAGGCGAACAGCGTGAGCGTGATCAGTGCCACGATGGGCCCCGGCATGCGCGCTGCCGTACGCATGGCATGATCCTCGAAGGTGGAACTGGAGACTTTGTGCAGCACGGTGTGCATGGCCTGGTTCAGCCGCGACTGGGTGGAAAACAGCCGCGGCCAGACAAAGAGGCCCATCACGCAGACCGATCCCAGCGCAAGTGCATAGAGGTTGAGGCTCTCGATCCGGCTGCCCATGGCATACAGCTGCGAGAAAAAGTCGGCCGGCATCTTGGAGATGTCCAGGCCCAGCAAATCCTTGATCTGCGAGCAGGCGATCAGTACCGCGATGCCGTTGGTGAAGCCGATCACGATGCTGACCGGCACGTAGCGCACCAGCGTGCCGAGCTTGAACAGGCCCATCAGGAACATCAGCACGCCGGCGCAGGTGGTGGCGATCAGCAGGTTGGCCAGGCCGTAGCGCTCGACGATGCCATAGACGATGACGATGAAGGCGCCGGCCGGCCCGCCGATCTGTACATGCGAGCCGCCCAGAGTCGAGATCAGGAAGCCGGCGATGATGGCGGTCCACAGGCCGGCCTCGGGCTTGAGGCCGGAGGCGATCGCAAAGGCCATGGCCAGCGGCAGCGCGACGATGCCCACGGTGAGGCCGGCGCCCGCGTCCTTGAACAGGCGCTCGCGGCTATAGCCGCGCAGGGCATCGAGCAGGCGGGGGCGAAATACGAAGGGATAGAACATGCAGGCTCCGGGTGTTGAACAAGAACGCTTCGGTGTCGTTCAGTTCAACCCGGAGGGCCGCAATGGTGCAGTCTGGTAATGAAGCGCCGGCGGCGCGAGATTGGCAGGACAGGCATGGTTGTTTGGTCGCCAAGTGTACGCCCGCGGCAAGGCGGGCCCTGGATTGCCGGCATGGATTGAACTAACATCCGGCGGATCAAGGGGGTCGTCATGAAGACCTTGTTCCGCTGGATATCCACCCTGCCGCTGGCGCTTTGCCTGGCGCATCCGGTTGTCCACGCCAAGCGCGTGGCCCTGGTGATCGGCAACGACAACTACCAGTTCACCGAAAAGCTCGTCAACGCCGGCAACGACGCCAATGCGATGGCGCAGGCCTTGCAGGCTGCGGGGTTCACGGTCACGCGCCATCGGGACTTGCCGCGCGAACGCTTGTTCAAGGCGGTCGATAGTTTTGTCCAGGGCGTTGCCAAGGACGATGAGGTGGTGGTTTTTTTCTCCGGCCACGGCGTGCAGATCGAAGCGGCGCCTTACCTGCTGCCCACCGATATCAAGGCGGACACCGCGCGCCAGGTCACGCGCGACGGGCTGGCGCTGGACGCATTGGTCGGCGACCTGAGCAAGGCGCGCTTCACACTGGTGGTGATCGACGCCTGCCGCAACAACCCGTTCGCCGTGCGCGGGCAGCGTTCGCTCGGCGCCGACCGTGGCCTGCAGCCGATCGAGCCGCCAGAAGGCACGGCCATCATCTTTTCCGCCGGGCGCGGCCAGGCCGCACTCGATACGCTGGGCCAGAGCGACAACGAACGCCAGGGCGTGTTCACCCGCGAGTTCTTGAAACAGATGACAGCGCCCGGCCTGCAGGTGCGCGACCTGCTGCTCAAAGTGCGCGATTCGGTGGAGCAACAGGCGGCAACCGTCAATCACAAGCAGCGGCCGGCGCTGATCGACGAGACCAAGGGGTACTTCTATTTTTATCCGCCCGGTGCGAGCACCGCCGGTGGCGCGCGCGCAGCCTTGGTCACGCCGGTCAGCGAGGCACTGGCGATTGAGATCGCCTACTGGAACAGCCTGCAGGAAAGTGGCGGGGTCCAGGAACTGCAGTTGTATTTGCGTCGCTACCCCAACGGGCAATTTGCCGACCTCGCACAGGTGCGGCTGGCGCGCCTGACGACGCCCAGTGTTGCTTCTCCTGCTACGGCGGCGCCAGCGCCGCTGGCAGCCGTCCCGCCGCCCGCGGGCGAAGGCGACGGCGAGGCGCAACGCCTCCGCGCACTGGCGCAAAAGGGCAACGCGGCGGCCATGGGCCGACTCGGGTTTCTGTACCGCACCGGAAGGAACGGCCTGGTGAAGGATGAGGTGCTGGCCTTGCACTGGTATCGCCAGGGCGCCGAGGCCGGCAACGGCGCTGCCATGGCCGGCCTGGGCTTCATGCACGAAAGCGCGTCGGGCGGCTTGGCCAGGGATCCGGCGCAGGCCCTGGCCTGGTACCGCAAGGGCGCGGAAACGGGCGACGGCCACGCCATGAACAACCTGGGCAATATGCATGCGGGCGGGCGTGGCGGCCTGGTCAAGGACGATACCCAGGCCGTGGCCTGGTACCGCCGCGCGGTCGACGCCGGCAGCGCCTGGGGGATGGTCAACCTGGGAGCGATGTACGACGCCGGCCGTGGCGGCCTGGCGCGTGACGAGGCCCAGGCGCTGGCCTGGATTCGCCGCGGCGTCGAGGCCGGCAATGGCCAGGCCATGGCCATGCTGGGGTTCCGCTACGAAACCGGCCGCGCCGGCCTGGCCCGGGACCCGGTTCAGGCGGTGGATTGGTACCGCAAGGGCGTTGCGGCGGGCGACGGCCAGGCCATGAACAACCTGGCGGCGGCCTATGCGAGCGGGCGAGGCGTGGCCAGGGACGATGCGCAGGCCGTGGCCTGGTACCGCCGCGCGATCGAGGCCGGCAACACGCGGGCCATGGCCAATCTGGGCTGGCTGTATGACAACGGCCGTGGCGGCCTGGTGCGCGACGAGCGCGAGGCGCTTGCCTGGTACCGCCGGGGCGCCGAAGCCGGCAATGGTTTTGCCATGGCCTTGCTGGGATTCCGCTACGAATCCGGTCGCGCGGGCCTGGCCAAGGACGATGCCCAGGCCCTGGCCTGGTACCGAAAAGGTGTTGAGGCGGGCGATCCCCTTGCGATGAACAACCTGGGCGCTTTCTACGCCAGCGGACGGGGCGGCCTGGCCAAGGATGACATCGAGGCCTTGGCCTGGTACCGCAAGGCGGCGGCACTCGGCGAGGGGTTCGCCATGAACAACCTGGGCCTGTGGCACGCCAGCGGCCGCGGCGGGCTGCCGCAGGACATGGCCCTGGCACGGCAATGGTATGAGCGCGCGGCGGCGCTCGGCAACGAGCCGGCGAAAGCGAATCTGGCCAATCTGGCCAAGCTCCCGTAGAGCGTCGTGTCAGCGCACCCGCATCCCCGGCTCCGCCTCGGGCCAGGGGTTGAGGATGTAGATGCCGGGCTGGGCCTTCTCATTCGCGTGGCCGGCGGCCAGCACCATGCCTTCGCTGATGCCGAACTTCATCTTGCGCGGCGCCAGGTTGGCCACCATCACGGTGAGTTTGCCGACCAGGTCTTCGGGCTGGTAGGCCGAGGCAATGCCGCTGAAGACGTTGCGCGTCCTGCCTTCACCGACGTCCAAGGTCAGGCGCAGCAGCTTGGTCGAGCCCTCCACGGCTTCGCAATTGACGATCCTGGCGATGCGCAGGTCGATCTTGGCGAAGTCGTCGATGCTGATGGGGGGCGCTATGGCCTCGCCACCGGGCAGGGCCTTCTCCGGCTCGGCCGCGGCGGGCTCCGGCGCGTCGAACAAGGCTTCGATCTGCTTCGCGTCCACGCGCTGCATCAGGTGCTTGTATTCGCCGATGGCGTGGCCCGCGCCCAGCGGCTGCGCGACGCTGCTGAAGCTGGCGCTTTCGAGCTTCAGGAAAGCCTCGACCTGCGCCGCCAGCGCCGGCAGCACCGGCTTCAGGTAGACCGAGAGCACGCGGAAGGCTTCGATGCAGACCGTGCAGACGTCGTGCAGCCGCGCGTCCATGCCCTGCTGCTTGGCGAGTTCCCAGGGCTTGTTCTGGTCCACGTACTCGTTGACCCGGTCGGCCAGCAGCATGGTCTCGCGCAGTGCCTTGGCAAACTCGCGGCCTTCGTAAAGCTGCTGGATGCCCGCCTGCTGTGCGCGCAGGATGTCCAGCAGGCCCGCGCCGTCGGCCGAGATCTCGCCCAGCTGGCCGTTGAAGCGCTTGGCAATGAAGCCGGCCGCGCGGCTGGCGATGTTGATGTACTTGCCCACCAGGTCGCTGTTGACCCGTGCCACGAAATCGTCGGGGTTGAAGTCCAGGTCTTCGTTGCGCGCATTGAGCTTGGCCGCGATGTAGTAGCGCAGCCACTCGGGGTTCATGCCGATCGCCAGGTACTTGAGCGGGTCGATGCCGGTGCCGCGGCTCTTGCTCATTTTCTCGCCGCCAACCGTCAGGTGCCCATGCACGAACACGTTGTTCGGGGTCTTGCGGCCGCTGAAGTGCAGCATGGCGGGCCAGAACAGCGTGTGGAAGGTGATGATGTCCTTGCCGATGAAGTGGTACTGCTCCAGGTTCGGATCGCTGATGTAGGCGCTGTAGTCCACGCCCTTTTTCGCGAGGTAGTTCTTGAGCGAGGCCAGGTAGCCGATCGGCGCGTCCAGCCAGACGTAGAAGTACTTGCCCGGCGCGTCGGGAATCTCGATGCCGAAGTAGGGCGCGTCGCGGCTGATGTCCCAGTCGTTCAGGCCGCCTTCACCACCTTCATCCTTGTCCAGCCATTCCTTGATCTTGTTCAGCACCTCGGGCTGCAGGCGGCCGGGCTCGTTCGCCCATTTCTGCATGAACTCCACGCAGCGCGGGTCGGACCAGGTCAGGAAGAAATGCTCCGACTCCTTCATCACGGGCGTGGCGCCGCTCAGCGTGGAGTAGGGGTTCTTCAGCTCGGTTGGGGTGTAGACCGCGCCGCAGACCTCGCAGTTGTCGCCGTACTGGTCCTTGGCGCCGCACTTGGGGCATTCGCCCTTGATGTAGCGGTCCGGCAGGAACATGTTCTTCACCGGGTCGTAGAACTGCTCGATGGTGCGCCGCGCGATCAGCCCGGCTTTCTTCAGGTCCAGGTAGATCGCCTTGGCCAGTTCGTGGTTTTCCGGGCCATCGGTGGAATGCCAGTTGTCAAAGCTGATGTGAAAGCCGTCCAGGTACTGCTTGCGCCCGGCGGCGATGCCGGCGACGAACTCCTGCGGCGTCTGGCCAGCCTTCTCGGCGGCGATCATGATCGGCGCGCCGTGGGCGTCGTCGGCGCAAACGAAGTTCACCTCGTTGCCGCACATGCGCTGGAACCGCACCCAGATATCGGCCTGGATGTACTCCATGATGTGGCCGATGTGGAAGTTGCCGTTGGCATACGGCAAGGCGGTGGTAACGAAGAGCTTGCGGGAGGTCATCTAAGGGGGGCTTTCGGAACGCGCTGTCGGGGAAACCCCTGATTTTACGGGGGTGGGAGAGTTCGAGTGGACCCCGCGCTCAATTCCGTGCCACCGAGCCCGGCGACACCTGCGGCCACCCGAAGAAGCGGCACACGTCCGCCGCCTGCATCAGCGTATCCACATACCCCAGGTCCATGAGTTCGGCGGTGTAGGCCGACTCGAACAGCAGGTAGCTGGCCAGCGCCGCGCCCTTTGCATCGGAGACGCGCGAGGACACGCCCAGCCCACCAAGCATGGTGCGCACGGCGTGCGGCAGCGCATCGACGTGGCGCGCGGCGGCCACGTCCAGGCGCTGCGAGGGCGCGATGACCAGCAGGTCGATGGGGCGCAGGCTGCTCGCGTGGCGCACTTCGGGCGGGATCAGCGCCAGCGTTTGGTTGATGCGGCGCACGCGCTCCACGTCCACGGCAAGCGCGTCCAGGAAGATGTTGGACAGCGCGTGGCCCGCGATCTGCGCGAGCGAGGGGTAGGCCGTCGACGTGTTGAGCGCGGCTTCGCCCTTGGGCTCGTGCATGCGGCCTGCACCGATCACGAGGATGCGTTGCGCGCCCAGGTGGATGGCCGGCGCCACGGGTGCGGACTGGCGCATCGAGCCGTCGCCGAAATACTCCCGGCGACCATGGATCGGCAGGTCGATCGAGGGGAACACGAAGGGAATCGCGGACGACGCCAGCAGGTGCGCGTGCGTGATGGTGTCGCGCACCGCGAGGCGCTGCGAGCGCACCCAGGGTTCGAGCGAAGCGGCGCCCTGGAAGAAGGTCACGTGCTCGCCCGAGCTGTAGCTGGAGGCGGTGACGGCCAGCGCCTGCAGATGCCCTTGCGCCACCAGCGCGGGCAGCCGCTGCAGCGGCACCATTTCTTCCAGCAGCGCGGAAAGCGGCGTGTTGTCCAGCAGCGAGCGCGGTGGCACGCGGCGCCATTTGTTCACGAGCCAGCCCAGCGACAGCAAGGTCAGCCAGCGCGCGCCGCTGCGCATCACGCCCAGCGTGTCGGCGCGGTAC
Organism: Burkholderiaceae bacterium; assembly: GCA_035476635.1. GTDB lineage: Bacteria > Pseudomonadota > Gammaproteobacteria > Burkholderiales > Burkholderiaceae_C > DATILI01. Next base: position 11,274 of record DATILI010000039.1, read on the forward strand.
ACCTGGCCCGCACGGAAGTGGCGCCAGACGCGCACGATGCGACGCACCGCCGCGTCGAAGTCGTCGGCACCGCAGGCCAGCGCCGCGGCATTGATGGCGCCCGCCGAGGTGCCGGTGATGATGGGAAAAGGGTTGCCTGCGTTCTGCGCACCCGCCGCGCGGCGCATGTCGGCAATGGCCTCCAGCACGCCGACCTGGTAGGCGGCGCGGGCGCCACCGCCGGTCAGCAAGAGGCCGGTGCGAACAGGCGCTGATGCAGTCGACGGCGCGGGGGGCGGCTCAGGCATGGCGCATTATGAAGGCCGTCAGCCCGGCCGCTTCTTCAAGCTTTGCAGCACCACCTGTGTCAGCAGCGCATGCGCCGCCTCGAAATCGCCATCGTCCAGCCGGGGCTTTTTCATGAACAGCGCGAATTGGGGCGCCAGGTCCGCGTAGGCCTGGGTCGCCGACCAGATGAGAAACATCAGGTGCGTGAAGTCGACCCGTTCGATCAAGCCTTTCTTCGCCCAGCGCTCGAAAGCGCGCACGTCGGCGCGCAGGTGCGGAATCACGTGCTGGGCCAGCTTCTCGGCGTAGCGCGGGGCGCCGGCCATCACTTCGCGCGTGAACACGGCGGAGCCGCTCGGGCGCTCCTGCGAGAAGCGCAGCTTGACGGCGATGTAGTGGCTGATCGCCGCCTCGGGGTCGTCCCCCTTGGCCATCACCTCCATGGTCTGCACCCAGGACTCCACGACGCTGTCGAGCACGGCGCTGTAGAGCTCTTCCTTGCTGGAATAGTAGTACAGCATGTTCTGCCGGCTGATGCCAAGTTCGGTGGCGATGGTGTCCAGCGACACCCCTTCGAAGCCGAAGCGGGCGAACTGGCGCTCCGCCTCCAGCAGGATCTGTTCCTGCTTGCGCAGGCGTGCGGCCCGCGGTGCGCGCCGCACCTCGGCCGTCTCAACCGTCTCGGCTTTTCTTTTGGAAGTGGTCATTGGCGTCGATTGTCTCGAAATTGCGAGAGCGTCTGATGGCGCTCCCTGGCCCGCAAATTGCTATAGGAAATCTGCGGGTATTTACTAATTAGAAAAATTTACTAAATAGTAAATTATCGGCACCACGCACAAACCCCTCACGACAAGTCCCCACGATCGTTATAAGGAGAAAGCCCCTGTGGAAACACCCGCCACCCGCGCCTGCGGCATCCATGCCGCGCGCCTGAACCTGGCCGATTACGCCCGCAACTTCGGCGATGCGCATCCGCCCCTGAACCGCACCCAGGCGTTGATCGAGGCCGAGCGCTGCTACTACTGCTTCGATGCGCCCTGCACCACGGCCTGCCCGACCGGCATCGACATCCCCACCTTCATCCAGCGCATCGCGCAAGACAACCTCCGCGGCGCCGCACGCACCATCCTCGAAGCCAACCCGCTGGGCGGCATGTGCGCGCGGGTCTGCCCCACCGAGGTGCTGTGCGAAGAAGCTTGCGTGCGCAACAGCAACGAGGAAAAGCCGGTCGAGATCGGCGCGCTGCAGCGCCACGCTACCGATGCCTACTTTGCCAAGCCCGGCGCGCCACTGTTCACCCGCGCGGCGTCGACCGGCTTTCGCATCGCCGTGGTCGGCGCCGGCCCGGCAGGTCTCGCCTGCGCCCACGGGCTGGCGCGCCGCGGCCATGCGGTCGTGCTGCTCGATGCCAACCCCAAGCTCGGCGGGCTGAATGAGTATGGCCTGGCCACCTACAAGACCGCGGGCGGCTTCGCGCAACAGGAAGTCGAGTGGCTGCTGTCGATCGGCGGCATCGAGGTGCAGCACGGCCGGCAACTGGGGCGCGACTACTCCCTGGATGAATTGCTGGGCCGCTTCGATGCCGTGTTCCTCGGCATGGGGCTGGCCGGCGTGAATGCCCTGGGCCTGCGCGAGCCCGAAGTGCCGGGCCTGCGCGATGCGGTCGAATTCATCGCCGAGCTGCGCCAGGCGGCCGACCCGTCCCAGGTGCCGGTGGGCCGGCGCGTGGTCGTTATCGGCGGCGGCATGACGGCGGTCGATGCGGCCGTGCAGGCGCGGTTGCTCGGCGCCGAAGAGGTCAGCATCGTCTACCGGCGCGGGCCGGATGCGATGTCGGCCTCGGCGGTCGAGCAGCGTTGGGCGCAGACCAACGGCGTGACGATCCGCCACTGGGCCGCTCCCCAGGAGGTGATCGCCGAGGGCGGCGTGCTGCACGGCATGCGCTTTGTCGCCACCGCGCTGCAAGGCGGCAAGCTGGTCGAGACCGGCGAGTCCTTCGTCCTCGAGGCCGACATGGTGCTCAAGGCCATCGGCCAGAGCTACGTCGCCGCGCCGGCCGGTGCGGCCATCGCACTCAGGGGCGGGCGCATTGCCACCGACGAAGACGGCCTGACCAGCCATGCCCGCGTCTGGGCCGGCGGCGACTGCCGCCATGGCGGACGCGACCTGACGGTCGAAGCGGTGGAGCACGGCAAGCGTTCGGCCGTGGCCATCGATCGCGCGTTGCGCGCACCGGCGGTGCGCACGGCGCATGCATCCCACGACTTGACCCTGGAGAACCAACATGGCTGACCTGCGCAGCGATTTCATCGGCATCAAGAGCCCGAACCCGTTCTGGCTCGCGTCGGCCCCGCCGACCGACAAGGAGGTCAATGTGGTGCGCGCCTTCGAGGCCGGCTGGGGGGGCGTGGTGTGGAAGACCCTGGGCGAGGACCCGGCCGTGGTCAACGTCAATGGCCCGCGCTATGCCACCCTGATGTCGCAGGACCGGCGCGTGATCGGCCTGAACAACATCGAGCTGATCAGCGACCGGCCGCTGCGCACCAACCTGGACGAAATCCGCCGCGTCAAGCGCGACTGGCCGGACCGCGCCATGGTGGTGTCCCTGATGGTGCCGGTGGTCGAGGCGGCATGGAAGAGCATTCTGCCGATGGTGGAAGATGCCGGTGCCGATGGCATCGAGCTGAACTTCGGCTGCCCGCACGGCATGAGCGAGCGCGGCATGGGCGCCGCAGTGGGCCAGGTGCCGGAGTACATCCAGCGCATCGCCGAATGGTGCAAGCACTATTCCCGGTTGCCGACCATCGTCAAGCTGACGCCCAACATCACCGACGTGCGCTTTCCGGCGCGCGCGGCCAAGGCCGGGGGCGCCGATGCCGTCAGCCTGATCAACACCATCAACTCGGTGATGGGTGTCGACCTGGAGCGCCTGACCATGATCCCGAGCACCGACGGCCACGGCTCGCACGGCGGCTACTGCGGCCCGGCGGTCAAGCCGATCGCGCTGAACATGGTGGCCGAGATCGCGCGCGATCCGCTGACGGCGGGGCTGCCGATCTCGGGCATCGGCGGGGTCACCACCTGGCGCGATGCGGCCGAGTTCATCGCCCTGGGTTGCGGCAATGTGCAGGTGTGCACGGCGGCCATGGTCTATGGATTCAAGATCGTGCAGGACCTGTGCGATGGCTTGTCCAATTTCATGGACGCCCAGGGCTATCGCTCGATCGACGATTTCCGCGGGCGCGCCGTCGGCACGGTCAAGGATTGGAAGGAACTCAACCTCAACCACATCGAGAAGGCCGTCATCAATCAGGACTCGTGCATCCAGTGCGGCCGCTGCCACGTGGTGTGCGAGGACACCTCGCACCAGGCGATCAGCGCCACCAAGGACGGCAAGCGCCACTTCGAGGTGAAAGACGAAGAGTGCGTCGGCTGCAACCTCTGTGTCTCGATCTGCCCGGTGCCCGACACCATCTCGATGCGCGCGCTGCGGCCCGGCGAGATCGATGCGCGCACCGGCCGGCCGGCCAGCGCGACATACGCCAACTGGACCACGCACCCGAACAACCCGATGCGCGCCGCCGCGCCCGTGTGAGCTAGCAACAAATCCAACCACGAGAAGGAAACCACATGAACACCGTCGATGCAAGGCAGGCCCACGCAGGGCTCTGGAATGAGGATCTCGCCCCCACCACCAGCGCGCAGCGAACCTGGCGCTGGTACCACTTTGCCGCGCTGTGGGTCGGCATGGTGATGTGCATTCCGGCCTACACGCTGGCCGCCAGCCTGATCGAGGCCGGCATGTCGTGGAGCCAGGCGGTGCTGACGGTGTTCCTCGGCAACTTCATCGTGCTGATTCCCATGCTGCTGATCGGCCACGCCGGCGCCAAGTACGGCATCCCCTATGCGGTGCTGGCCCGGGCTTCCTTCGGTACGCGCGGCGCGCGGCTGCCGGCCCTGCTGCGGGCCCTGGTGGCCTGCGGCTGGTACGGCATCCAGACCTGGTTCGGCGGGATGATGATCTACACCCTGGTCGGCGTGCTGATGGGCCAGCCGCTCGGCGGCGACAAGATCCCGGGCCTGGGCATCAACCTGATCCAGCTCGGCTGCTTCCTGCTGTTCTGGGCGCTGCAGTTCTACTTCATCGTGCATGGCATCGAGGCGATCCGCAAGCTCGAGACCTATACCGCGCCGATCAAGATCGTCATCTGCTTCGTGCTGCTGGGCTGGGCCTGGAGCCGCGCGGGCGGCTTCGGCCCGATCCTGGACCAGCCGTCGCAATTCGTCGAGGGCGGCAAGAAAGCCGGGCAGTTCGCTTCCGTGTTCTGGCCGTCGCTCACCGCCATGGTCGGCTTCTGGGCCACGCTGGCGCTGAACATCCCGGACTTCACGCGCTTTGCCAAATCGCAGCGCGACCAGCTGATCGGCCAGAGCATCGGCCTGCCGGCGCCGATGGGCCTGCTGGCCGGGCTGGCGGTCATCGTCACTTCGGCCACCGTCGTCATCTACGGCAAGGCCATCTGGGACCCGGTGGACCTGGCCAGCCGCATGACCGGCGCAGCCGTGCTGGTCGCGCTGATCGTGCTGCTGATCGACACGGTGAGCGTCAACCTGGCCGCCAACCTGGTCGGGCCGGCCTACGATTTCTCGGCGCTCAATCCGCGCGCCATCAGCTACCGCACGGGTGGCTACATCACGGCGGGCATCGCCATCGCGATGATGCCGTGGAAGATCCTGGAGTCCACGCAGGGCTACATCTTCACCTGGCTGATCGGCTACTCGGCGCTGCTCGGGCCGGTGGCGGGCATCCTGATCGTCGACTACTACCTGCTGCGCCGCACCGAGCTGGATGTGGAGGATCTCTACCGCGAAAACGGCGCCTACCACTACCGCGGTGGCTGGAACGGCGCTGCGGTGCTGGCCTTCGCCCTGGGCGTGCTGCCGAATGTGCCGGGCTTCCTGAACGCGGCGTTTCCGGCCAGCTTCCCCGAGGTCGGCGAGGTGTTCAAGCAGATCTATACCTACGCCTGGTTCGTTGGCGTGGCCATCGCGGCCGTGGTCTACCGGGTGGCGATGCACGGCAGGGTGCCGGCGCCACAGGCCGTGCTGCGGCGGGCATGAGGCGGGCACAAGGCTTGCATGGAGATCCTATGACCACACCTCCCCTCCTGATCCGCGGCGCCACGGTGGTGAACGCCGACAGCGAACAACAGGCCGACGTGCTGTGTGCCGATGGCCGTATCGCCGCCGTCGGCGAAGCGGCCGCGCGCCTGGCGCCGGCCGATGCCATCAAGCTGGACGGCAGCGGCCAGTACCTGATGCCCGGCGGCATCGACCCGCACACGCACATGCAGCTGCCCTTCATGGGCACGGTGACGATGGACGACTTCTACACCGGCACCGCGGCCGGCCTGGCAGGCGGCACCACCAGCATCATCGACTTCGTGATTCCCGACCCGCAGCAGCCGCTGATGGACGCCTACCGCACCTGGCGCGGCTGGGCCGAAAAGGCGGCGGCCGACTACGGCTTTCACGTGGCCATCACCTGGTGGGGCGACAGCGTGCACCGCGACATGGGCACGCTGGTGAAGGAAGAGGGCGTGAACAGCTTCAAGCACTTCATGGCCTACAAGAACGCCATCATGTGCGACGACGAGACGCTGGTGAACAGCTTTCGCCGCGCGCTGGAGCTGGGTGCCATGCCGACCGTGCACGCCGAGAACGGCGAGCTGGTCTACCTGCTGCAGCAGGAGGTGGCGAAGATGGGCATCACCGGCCCCGAGGGGCATCCGCTGTCGCGCCCGCCGATGGTCGAAGGCGAGGCCGCCAACCGCGCCATCGCCATCGCCGAAGTGCTGGGCGTGCCAATCTACGTCGTGCACGTGTCGTGCACCGAATCGGCCGAGGCGATTGCGCGGGCTCGCGCGCGCGGCCAGCGCGTCTACGGCGA
>DATILI010000040.1:0-4602 GCA_035476635.1 Burkholderiaceae bacterium
TGGCCTTCGCGGGCTCCCAGGCCTGGCGCAGCAGGTCCTGCACGGCCGCCGTGTCCGGCGCCATGCGGTCGGCCAGCGCGTAGTCGGCGTAGCTGGCATGGCCGTGCAACGCGGCCAGCTCCTGGCGCAGGGTGACGATGCGCGCGGCCACGGGGCGGTTGTCATGTTCGCCGTCGTGGGCGCCGCGCGCGATGCGGGCTCGCCACACGGCTTCGCGCAGGTCGCGGCGCGACGAGTAGGTGAGGAAGGGCTCGGCCAGTGAAGGCGACAAGGTGATTACGCAGGCCTCGGGGCCCAGGCCACGTTGCGCCGCGGCGTTGCGGGCGGCCGAACGCAGCGAGTCGGACAGGCCGGCCAGGTCGGCCTCGTCCTTCAGCGGCAGCGCCCAGCCCGATTCGTCCGCCAGCAGGTTCTGGGCGAAGCGGGTGGTGAGTTCGGCCAGCTCCTTCGTGATCTCCGCGTAGCGGCCTCGTGACTCGGGCGGCAGCTTGGCGCCTGAGAGCACAAAGTCTAAGTGGATGCGGTCCAGCAGCGCCAGGTCTTCATCGTCCAGCCCCAGGGTGTCGCGCCGCGCGTGCAGCGTGTCGATGCGCTCGAACAGGCGCGCGTTCATGTAAACGGCATTGCGGTGCGCCGCAAAGCGCGGCGCCATCGCACGCTCCACCGCCTGCAGCGCCGGGCTGGTGTGGCTGGAGGTCAGGTTGCCGAACAGCCGCGCGGTGCGGGTGAGCAGGCGGCCGCTGCGGTCAAAGGCTTCGAGGGTGTTGGCGAAGGTGGGCGGCTCGGCCTGGTCGGCGATGGCCTCGACCTCGGCCAGCTCTTCACGCAGCGCGATGTCGAAAGCCGGTTCGAAATGCTCAGGCTGCACATCGCCGAAAGGTGGCAGGCCGTACGGCTGGGTCCAGGGTTGGAGGAGGGGGTTGGTGGCGGTGGCGGGCATGGGGTGATTTTGCTCGCGCTGTGTATTTCTCACAGGAATGGCCGCAGTGTGCTCAAGAATCCTCGCATTAATTCTTTAGACTTCCGGCTGCCGAAAGAGCGGCAGCGGTTGCCGTATATACCAACAGATTTCCGGGGGGAGAGGGGATGCGTCGTATTTTGAAATGGCTGACCACCGGCGTGGTAGCCGGCCTGGTCGCGTGCGGTGGGGGCGGCGGGGGCGGCACAGGCGTTGCCTGCACGGATGGGAACATCTATGCCTCGTTTGCCTATACGGGTTTGAACGGTGTCGTGGGCACCTCGATCACGGCCACGCCACAGATCACCGGAATCCCCGCAGTCTGTACGAGTGGGCTCGGTTTCGAGCTGGCCTCTGGAGCGTTGCCGGAAGGGCTGTCGCTGAACGCGGACACGGGCGTCATCTCCGGCGTTGCCAGATCCAGCGGCTTGTTCACCTTCACCGTTCGCCTGACTCTCGATCACTTCAGTGGGTATCTGTCAGGAAGCATTTACGCGAACATCAATGCCAGCGCCGGGTACTCGTTCACGGGCTGGGAACTGATGACCACAGTCGCACCCTTTCAGGATGACTTCCGCATCGGCTACGTCGGCAACCACCTGTACATGGTCCTTCGTGGCTTCTACACCCGCGTGGTGGAGACGTATCAATCCGCCGACGGCGGGGCGACGTGGACCCGGCTGGACATCGTCGCTCCCACAGGCGATCCCAAGGAATTTGCGCTGGCCTCGGACGGAACGTCCATCTATTTTTCAGGCGGCCTCCATGGCGACGGTACGCTGTCGAATGAGGTGTGGCGCTTCAACGGCAGCGCATGGACCCGCATGGCCGCGGCGGCCCCCTTTGCCCCACGGGAGCGCCACAGCATGGTCATTCACGCCGGCGCCTTGTACGTGCTGGGTGGACGATCCGATGCTGGATTGCTCGCCGATACATGGAAATCCACCGATTCCGGCGCGAACTGGACGCGAGTCTCTGCCTCGGGGTTCAATCCCCGATTCAATTTCTGCGCGGTCAGCGATGGCGCTGGCTTCATGTACGTCATTGGCGGTCGCCTTCTCATGCCCCCGCAGCCCCTGGGCGTCACCACCGCGTACGAAGACGTGTGGCGCTCACCCGATGGCGTTTCATGGACTTCCTTGCCCGTCTCGCCGACCTCACCGCTCCTGGCGGCTTTGCCCAGGCAGACCGCCAGCTGCGCCAGCCTGAATGGCCGGATTTTCTATATGGGTGACGGTGCGAGGTTTTTCCCGGGCAGCTCCGAAGTCGTGTCCAGCGCAGATGGCGTCACCTGGGCGTTCGAACCCTATTCGAACAGCTTGAGTGGCCTTTCTCCCGGCGCCATCACGATGGGCGGACAAATCTACGTTGTGGGCGGAGCGGGCACCTCCCAGCGGTCCGTGCTCAGGACCAGCCCCTGACAGCCGGGGACGGAGAACGGCATGGCCAACCATTGGAAGATCGAGGACAGGATAGAGCCCACGCTGCAAGGCGACATGCCCGTGGAGCACATTAGCTTCCTTCGAGGCCCGGAGCCGGCACCGGTTGGTCTGTACGCGCGCGCGGCGACGTTGGCGCTCGTGCTGATGTACCTGGGCTTTGCCCTTGGGTTCGCGGTGACCAATGGCCGCAGCTACCCGGAGGTGGTGGGCGTCGGCCTGGGTTGCCTGGCGGCTGTGATGATTCCGGTGTGGATTTCCGGCTGGTGGGACGAGAACAAGAACCAGCGCACGCGCTATAAGGTCGCCGCGTGGGCCGCGGCGATTCTGCTGGCAGTGCAGGTAGTGAGTTTCATCAGCCTGCGCGAGTCGTGGCAGCAGCTGGTGCAAGGCAAGCCACTCACGTCCGAGGAACTGGAGAAGCGCGCTCATCGCTGCGAACGGTCGGGCGACATGGTTTGCGCGGAAGACAGTTGGAGCCGGTACGTCAGATTGTCACCCCAGGATGGGCGCGCGCTGGCCATGCTGGGCATGGTGAAGAGCCGTCGCGACGATCACGCCGGTGCCGTCGAACAGTTCGAGAAGGCCATCGCCCAAGGCACTGGGGCGTATGACCTTTTCGCGTTCTACGCAAGCAGCCTGGCCAGGGTCGGCCGCACGGACGAGGCGATCGAGTGGTACTACGGCGCGCTGGCGGCGGTACCGTCGCTGGTGGACGTGCGTGGATCGCTTGCCAAACTGTTGGTCGGCAAGTCGCGCCACTATGAAGCGCTGGCTTTGTTGCAGGCCTTCGATTCCCAACGGGAAGCTTCTGGTCGGCCCGCTTACTTTACGGGACAGCGCATCGCCATCGAAAAGAGCATAGGCGAGCAAGGCGGCGTGCAGGCCCATGACGACCTCCTGCGCCTTTCCGCGTACGCCGGGCATTTCTTCGCGCCGGTGGCGCTGGGAAAAGCGCGACCGATGCCTTTCATGGTGGACACGGGCGCCACGTTGACGAGTCTGAGTCAGGAGATGCTGCTCAATTCCTCGGTCTTGTTTCGAACCATCGACGCCGACGCCCGCATGATCACCGCGGACGGCCGCCGCGTGCCGGCTGAGGTGGTGGTGCTGGCATCGATACAGGTTGGGCCTCACCGATTGACGAACGTGAAGGCCGTCGTTTGCAAGGACTGCGCGCCGCTTCTCGGCGCCTCGGTGCTATCGAAGTTCAACATGCAATCGTCCAAGGTCCGCGGCAGCGAATTCCTGACGCTGGTGCCGCGCCCGTGACACCCGAATGGCCGCAAATAGGGGCCGTGACCTGATTCGCGCATACGATAAATCGCACGATTGACAGTGTCATTGACCGTACTCATAATCACACGATGGCTACACTGACCGCCAACGACCTCAAGACGCGCGGCATTGCCGCGATCGAGGAGTCGCTTGCCAATCAGACCGAGGCGACCGTCTCAGTGCGGGGGCAGCCGCGGTATGTCGTCATGGAAGTGGCTCAGTACCACTACCTGCGTGAGTGCGAGCTGGATGCCGCCCTGGCGCAAAGCCAGGCCGACATGGCGGCCGGCCGCTTCGTCGTGGAGTCGGCGCAGCAGCACCTGGCTCGCGTCGATGCACTGGCGACGCAAGAGGGAACACCCACGAAGCCAGCCGTCAGGGCAAATGCCAAGGCGGCGGGTCAGGCGCCTGCAGCCAAAGCGCGCCGGCCCGCGGTGCGCCGCTGAACCGGGTGCGCTACGCTGCCCATGGCGTATCGGCTTCTTTTTACTGATGGGTACCTGAGGATCGCGGTCCGGTTTCTGAAGCGCCACCCTGAGTTGAAGCGCTCCTACGGCAAGACGCTGGCGCTGCTGGAAGCCAACCCGCATCATCCGTCCTTGCGCCTGCATGCGCTTTCCGGCAAGCACCAAGGTCTTTGCTCGGTGTCCATCAACCTTTCGTATCGCATCACGCTCGAATTGCTCATTCGGGACCAGACGGTTATCCCTGTCAATGTGGGCGATCACGACGAGGTGTATTGAGTGGCGCAAAGCTCTTGCAGCAATGCGTTGCTGTAAGCCCGCGCGCGGCATGACAGTCAACTCAAGCGTTTGTTTGTGCGAGATGTGACAATCCCTTCATGACCCCCGCGCATTCGATCTGGAGCCCACTTCGTCTTCCTGCGTTTCGTGGCCTCTGGGTCAGCAGCGGCATCTATTTCATCGG
>DATILI010000041.1:0-25588 GCA_035476635.1 Burkholderiaceae bacterium
TGTAGCGCTCGGTCAGGCCGGCGGCCAGCATGCGCGACAGCGTGTCCACCGGGCCGCCGGGCGGAAACGGCGCGACGATGGTGAACGGCTGGGCAGACAACTGCCTGGCCACGTCGCTCTGCGCATCGGCGGGTTGCCACAGCAATGCACAGGCGCCGGCTGCCAGGGTTTGGAACAGAAGTGAAATTCGCATGGCGCTTGCTCGCTTTACTTGCGGTCGGTGATGAACTGGCCCTTGGGCGCGTCGGCACTCTTCTGGCGGCGCGTATTGCCGTCGATGCCGCCTTCGATGGCCCACTCCGCAAACACGGTGGGGCCGGGCTCGAATTCGCGCGGCTTCCAGTCGGCCGTGAGCTGGTCCTCGTCGGCGTAGTACTCGACGAGCGCGCCGGCAGGGTTGCGGAAGTACCAGAAGTAGGCGGACGAGATCGGGTGCCGGCCCGGGCCGAGCTGGGTTTCCCAGCCGCAGCGCGAGATATGCATGCCGCCACCAAACACTTCATGGATGTCACGCACCGTGAACGCCACGTGGTTCAGCGCGGAATCGCCCGCAGGCCGCTGCAGCAGGAAGATGTCGTGGTGGCCGCCATCCGGCGCGCAGCGCAGGAAGGCGCCGCGGCCGGGGTAGTGGTCGGATGCGGCGAAGCCGAAGCTCTCAAGGTAAAAACGCTCGCAGGCCGCCACGTCCTTGACGAAGAACACCACATGCCCGACTTCAATCGGTGTGGCCCGCGCATAGGCCGGGCTGGCCTGGTTGACCCTGCCCTTGCGGCTCCAGGTGTTGTATTCGGCACTTTGCACATCGACGCTGCGCTTGCGCGTGACCTGCAGGCGCACCGAAAGACCATTGGGGTCGGTGCAACCGATGCGCCCTGCCTCTTGCACAAAGCCGGGCTGCTGGCGGATGTTGCCGGCATAGCGCGCAAGATCAGCCTCGCCCTCCACGCCCCACACCACTTCGCGCAAAGTCGGCCCGGCTTCCATCGCAGGCGGCAGGCCGGCGCGTGCGGTGGCGGCCACGATCACGCGGCAACCGTTCAGGGTTTCGAACAGCAGCTGGTCGGCCTCTTCACTAATTAGGGTCAGACCCCAATCGAGGAAGAAGCGGCGGCAGGTCGGCAGGTCGTCCGCGCCGTAGGTGATTTCGTCGATGCCCAATACGCTCATGTCATTCTCCGGATGCCGTGGGGATTCAGTTGGCCCACGCCAACGGTTGTTCATTCAGACCCCAGTACAGGCTCTTTTGCTCCATGTACTGCAACAGGCCCAGGCGCCCTTTCTCGCGGCCCAGGCCGCTGTCGCGCCAGCCGCCGAACGGCGTGGAGATGGAGAACTGCTTGTAGGTGTTGATCCACACCGTGCCGGCCTGCACCGCGCGGCCCAGCTTCCAGGCGCGCTTGTAGTCGCGCGTCCAGATGCCGGCGGCCAGCGCATAGACGCTGTCGTTGGCCTGCGCGATCAGGTCGTCTTCGTTATCGAAGGGCATGGCCACCAGCACCGGGCCGAAGATTTCCTGCTGGCAGATCTGGTCGCTGTTCTTCACGCCTTCCAGGATCGTCGGTGTGTAGTAGTAGCCGCGCTCGTACAGCGCGCCTTGCGGCCGCTGGCCACCGGTGCGCACGCGCGCGCCTTCGGACAGGCCCAGTTCCACATAGCGCTCGATCGATTCGCGGTGCCTGGCGGTGATCAACGGGCCCATCTGGGTGCGCTCGTCGGCCGGATCGCCCACGCGCAATGCAGCTGCGCGCGCGGTCAGCCGATCCATGAACTCGCCATACAGCTTGCGCGCCACGAACAGGCGCGAGCCGGCGATGCAGGACTCGCCCGAGGAGCTGAAGATGCCGTAGAGCACGCCATTCACCGCATGGTCCAGGTCGGCGTCTTCCAGCACCATGGTGGCCGACTTGCCGCCCAGCTCCAGCGAGACCGGCATCATCTTGTCGGCCGCAATATGGGCGATGTGCTTGCCGGTGCTGGTGCCGCCGGTGAACGACACGCGCTTGACCAGCGGGTGCTTGGTGATGGCGTCGCCAATCACCGAGCCGCGCCCGGGCAGCACGCTGATCAGCCCCCTGGGCACACCGGCCGCTTCGCAAATCGCCGCGAGTTCCAGTGCCATCAGCGGTGTGGCCTCCGCCGGCTTGATGACGACGGCGTTGCCGGCGGCGAGCGCGGGCGCGACCTTCTGCGCCTCGCTGGCAATCGGCGAATTCCACGGCGTGATGGCGGCCACCACGCCCATGGGCTCGTACACGCTCATGGTCATGAAGTCGCCGCGCGACGGGGTGATGGTTTCTTCTAGCGTCTCGCAGGCGCTGGCGAAAAACTGGAAGGTGCCGGCGGCGCTGGCCACCAGGTTGCGCGTTTCGGTGATCGGCTTGCCGTTGTCCAGGCGTTGGCGCTGGGCCAGCGGCTCGGCGCGCTCGCGGATCAGCGCGGCCACGCGGTACAGCACGGCGGCGCGCTCATGCGGCTTGGCCTGGGCCCAGCCGCTGGTGCGAAACGCATGGTCGGCGCGCGCAATGGCTTCATCGACATCGGCCAGGCTCGGTGCGCGCAGCCGCGCCACGACCTCGCCCGTGGCCGGATACAGCGTCGCGGTTTCATCGCCGCCACCCAGCCGCATTTCGCCGCCGATGTTGATGGGAAGCAACTCTTTCGATTCGGTGATGAGCGACACGCGCAATCTCCTTAGATGGCCACAGCGCGGCCGCGGTTCTGCAGCGCGCGTACCACGCTGTAGACCGTCAGCGCGGAAGTCTTGGGGTTGGCCGCCAGTGGCTTGCCGCGCATCGTCAGTTCGAAGCTGCCGAAGGCGCCATGTGCTTCCACGTGGTGCACGTTGTCGGCCACGGCCGGATCGGCAAACAATTGCACCTGCGTGCGCTTCAGGCCCAAGCCGGCGAACGACAAGGTGGCGGCCACGTTGGCGTTCTTCGGGTAAAGCTGCGCGGCCTCTTCGGCGCTGCCGCTGAAGATGCAGTGCGCCGTGGTGAGGCTGTCGAGATCGCACACCTTTTCAGCGGGCGTGCCCTTCCAGGCCTGCGGCGGCTTGCGGCCGGTGTAAACAACTGAGTCGAGCCCGCCCACGCGTGCGGCGGATAGCGCATCGATGCCGCCCATGGCGCCCGCGAGCAACTGCACCTGCGTCTTGCCGCGCACGGCGGCCTGCTCCAGCATCTGCGCCATGCCGGGCGCGCTCAAGGCGCCGACGGAGGCCACCAGGCAGGGAATGCCGCGCTCCAGCGCCGGCACCACATGCTCGGCGATGGCGCTGTGGCCGGCGCACTCGACCACCAGGTCGGGCGCAAGGTCATCACCCGCCAGCGTCTGGACGATGCGCGCCTGTGGCGCCCAGCGCGCAAGCGTCGCCGCGGCCTGGCCGTTCGCGTCGTGCACTGTCACCACGCGGTCGATCCGCACATCGGGATCGCCGTGCAACAGCTCCAGCACACTGGCGCCAATCGCGCCGCAACCAATCATGGCAACTCTGAGCATGGTGTGGTGTCCTTCAGGCAACGGCCGCGATCTTGGTCGGCGGGCCGGCAAATGCGGTCTTGAAGCTGCCGATGGAGAGCATGTCGATCTCCAGGATGAACGGGCCGCTGGCGGATAGCGCCCTGTCCAGCCCGCTGCCCAGATCGGCCAGATTGCTGACGCGCACGTGGCCCAGCCGCAGCGCGGCGCACAGTTGCGCGTAGTCGGGCGTGTGCAGGTCCACGTAGCAGCGGCGGCCGCCGTACTGCGCGTCCTGGATGTTCTGGATCACGCCGTAGCGCTGGTCGTTCATCAGCACGAAGACAACATCGGCCTTTTCCTGCACGGCCGTGGCCAGCTCGCCCAGGTTCAGGATGAAGCCGCCGTCGCCCGAGAGGCAAAAGGTCTTGCGGCCCGAATTGGTGACGGCCGCACCCACGGCCGCGCCCACGCCCATCGCCAGGCCCTGGCCGATGCCGCCGCCCAGGGCGTGCACGCCGGCGCGCGGGTCGAAGATCTGCAGCTGGCGATTGCCCCAGGTGCTGTTGGAGACCGTCACGTCGCGCACCCAGTTGAAGTTGCGGCCGGCCGCCTGTTGCAACTGACTCACCAGTTCGGTGTACGGGCCGAGGCCATCGAGCAGCGCTTTCTCGGCGGCCACGCGCGCGGCACGCAGGTCGGCCATGAAGGCGGGGTCGATGTCCAGGCGGCCCTGCAGGCGGTCCGCCAGGCCATCGAGCACCAGCGCTGCGTCGCCGGTGACAAAGTAGTCGGTGGCATAGCAGCGGCCTTCGGCCGCGTGGTCCACGTCCACACGATAAAGCGGGCGCGGCAGCTTGAGTTCGTACTTGAGCGTTTCATTACCGCGCAGGCGCGAGCCCACCACCACCATCGCGTCGCAGCTCTGGTAGAAGTTCTCGACCTGCTTGTGCAGGTTGTAGGCGCCCAGCGATCGCGCATCGTCTTCGGCCACGATGCCGCGGCCCTGCGTGCTGGAGACCACACCGACCCCCATCGCCATCAGGCGCGCGACGGCGGCGCCGGCATGGCGCGCGCCACCGCCCAGCCACAGCAGCGGGCGGCGCGCCTTGGCCAGGCGCTCGGCCAGTTCGTCCAGCGCGCGCGCAGCGGGTGCGGTGGGTGCGATGGCCAATGGCTGCAGGTCGGTCGGCATCGGGATCAGCGCGGCCTGGATATCGATCGGGATTTCGACGCTGACCGGCCCGGTGGGCGCGGTCAGCGCGGTCTGCACTGCGAGCTTGATGGTGCTCAAGGCGGTTTCGACGCTGCGCACGCGAAACGCCGCCTTGGACACCGCCTGCAGCATGCTGAGCTGGTCAGGCGCCTCGTGGATGTACGAAAGGCTCTGGTCCAGGTACGGCGTTTCGATCTGGCCGGTCAGGTGCAACAACGGCGTGCCGGCGGTGAGCGCCTCCACCATGGCGCCTGCCGCATTGCCCGCCGCCGTGCCGGTGCTGGTCAGGCACACACCCAGGCTGCCGGTGGTACGGGCGTAGGCATCGGCCATGTTGGTGCCGCCGGCCTCGCCGCGCGCCATCACGAAGCGGATCTGCCCGCGCTCGTGGAAGGCATCGAGGATGGGCATGTTGTGGATGGAAATCACGCCGAAGGCGGCTTTCACGCCGCACTCCTCGAGGAATGCGGCAATGGCGGCACCGACCGTGATTTGTTGGGGATTAGGCATGGTGGGAAAGACCTCCGGAAACGTCGATGTGGCTGCCCGTCGTGTAAGACGACAGCGCGGTGGCGAGGAAGAAAATGGCGCGCGCTGCCTCTTGCGGCAGGCCCAGGCGGCCAAGCGGAATATGTTTGCGGCGGCTGAGCTCGCCGGTCCAGGCGGCCCAGTCCTGGGTGCGGTTCTCGCGCGCCTCGAAGCGGCGGCGCCATTGGCCGGACTCGATCAGGCCGACCAGGATGCCATTGACACGCACGCCCATGGGCGCGAATTCGGTGGCCATGGAGCGCACCAGGTTCTTGATGCCGGCACGCGCGGCCGAGGTCGCGACCATGTGCGGCTCGGGCTGCGCAGCCAGCAGCGAGTTGACGCAGACGATGGCGGATGACTGATCGACGGAGCCCGGCTGGCGCCTGAGCTGCGGCAGGAAGGCGCGCGTGGGGTAAATCACCGAGAAGAACTTCAGGTGCAGCTCTTCGGTCCAGGCACTGTCTTGCGTATCGGCGAAGGTCGACACGCGGCCCTGGCCGGCGTTGTTCACCAGGATGGACGCGGCGCCCAGTTCGCGCTCGCAGTTTTCGGCAAAGCGCTGCACCTCGGCCGCATCCAGAACATTGCAGGCGGCGGCATGCAGGCGCGCTTGCGGAAACCGTTCCCGCAGGTCCGCTTCGGCGCTGCGCAGGCGCTTTTCGTCGCGGCCGCAAAAGGCCACGGCCGCGCCACCTTGCAGCAGCAGGTCCACCGTGGCCAGGCCGATGCCGGACGAGCCGCCGGTGACGACAGCCACCGTGTTTTCCAAGGCGATGAGGTTCATGGGGTTTCAGCGCGGGCGCAGCGCGACAACCTTGTCGGCGCCTTCGCTGCGCGGTTGGTAGTTCAAGAGGCGCGACAACTCGTCGGCCGAGGCGCGTACGCGCTGCACCAGATCGTCGAGCCGGCCTTCGTCGATATGGCCCGAGGGAATCGTGGCGCCCAGGGCGGCAATGATGCGCGTGCTGCCGTCGCGCACCGGCGCGGCGATGGTGGAGATGCTCGACTCGTAGAAGCCTTCGCCCAGCACATAGCCGCGCTGGCGGTCGACCTCGACCATGTTGAAGAGTTCCAGCACGGTCTTGGGCGTGCTGCCGGAAAACACTTCAAGGTGTTCTTCGGGATACAGCGCGCGCAGCTCCGGCAGGCTCAGGTCTTCCAGCAGGATTCGGCCCAGCACCGTGGCGTGCGCGGGCAGGCGCGTGCCCACGCGCACCGAACTCGTGAGCGGCGTCGGCGGCGTGACCTTGGCCACGTAGACGATGGAGCGGCCGTCGCGCACGACCAGGTTGCAGGGATAGCGGATCTCGTCGCATAGGCGCGCCAACAGCGGCTGGCCAAGCTCGGTCAGCTCCAGTGAAGAAAGGTATTCGAAGCCCAGCCGCAGCACCGCGAGCCCCAGGCGGTAGTCGTTGCCGTTGCCGATGCGTTCGATGAAGCCCATGGTCTCCAGCGTATTGAGCAGGCGGAACACCGTGGAGCGTGGCAGGTCGAGCCGGCGCGCGAGCTCGGGCGCGCCCAGGGTGCGGCTGTCGCGGCTGAATTCGCCGAGGAGGCGCAGGCCGCGCTCCAGGGCCGGCACGATGTATTTGTCGTTGCCGCTGTCTTCGGTGAGGGTGTTGTCAGCCATGGTGTTGTTGTGCTCCGGTTGCTTGTTGCGCAGCGCGCGTGATCAGGCGCGCGACCGCTTCAGGTTGCTCCACAGGGCTGGCATGGCCAGCGCCGTCGATCAAGTCAAATGGCGCGGCAAGCAGGTTGGCCCAGGCGCGGCAGGCGGCGGGCGGGGTGACCACATCGGTATCGCCGCAGTGCACTTCCATCGGGGCCGCGAGGCCGCGGCTGGCGCCCAGGTCGCTGCCGCACAGGAGCTCCACGGCTTGCAGATAGCCGGCGGGGTTCAGGCGCGCGGCGTTCCACTGCACCCAGGCGCGGGCGGCGGCATCGGCCGCGGGTGTCAGCAGGCGCTGGGGAATGCGCTCGGCCAGGCCGTTGACGCCCCATGCTTGCAATGCCTCGCGGCGCTCGTTGAGCACGCGCGCACGCTGCTCGGCCTGGCCAGGCGCACCATAGCCGCCGGCCGGGCTGATCAGCACGACCCGCGCGACACTGCCGGCACCCGGGCCGCGCGCATAGGCGCAAGCCATCAGCGCACCGAGGGAGTGGCCCACCAGCACGCAGCGGCGAATCTCAAGCGCCTGCAGCAATTCATGCAGGCGCGCGGCGTAGTCCGCATCCGTTGGCGCATCGGCAGGCAATGGGGTCGACTGGCCATAGCCCGGCGCATCCCATGCGATGACATGGGCTTGTTCGCCCAGCAGCACCGCCGACTGCAGCCAGGAGGCCGCACCCGAGCTGATGCCGTGCAGCAGCACGAGGCTCGGCAAATCGTCCGCCAGTCGGCCCGGCACCCCGCACTGGCGCACCGCCAGCTGCGCGCCCGAGGCCAGGCGCACGACACGCTCGCCAAAACGCTGCGCCAGCAAGTCCAGTGATGGCTGCAGCAAGGCGTGGTCGACGGTGGCCGGTGCGGGGGTCATGTGGGATGGGCTCAGCGCTTGATGTTGGCGAGCGGGTGATCGGCCGGATAGGTCGGGGTGATGGGCTTCTTCGCGCCCAGCATCACGCACATCAGCGCGTCTTCGTCGCCGATGTTGATTTCTTCGCGGTACACGCCGGGCGGCACCGAGACCACGTCGCGGTCGGTCAGGATGGTTTCGAAGCGCTCGCCGTCCTTTTCCAGGACCAGCAATAGCCTGCCCCGAATCAGGAAGAACACCTCCTCCACATCGACGTGCAGGTGCGGCGGGCCTTCGTGGCCGGCCGGGATCAGCATGGTCGAGAAGGTGAAGTTTTCTGCGGGAATGGTGGCGCTGTCCGCCGCCACGCCGGTGCCGCCGGTGCCGATGTAGCGCATCTGGCCGCGGCGGTACTTGGGATCGAAATCAGCCTGGAACTTCAGTGCGTCGAAGTCGTACTTGCGGGTGGAAAAGCGCGCGACGCGGCCTTCCATCCAGGAGGCGAAGCTTGCGCCTTCGGGCTGGTCCCAGCTCTTGGCGGGAAGTTGCTGCTGCTCAGACAGATCGCTCATCGAAATGCTCCTCTAGAAATTTGCGTCGCTCAATGCATGACAAAGCCGCCATTGACGGCAAGCACCTGGCCCGTGACGAAACGGGACAGGTCGGACAGCGCATAGACCACGGCGCCGGACACGTCCTGCGGCAGTTGCTCGCGCTGCAGGGCGCGCTGGTCCAGGTATTGGCGTTTGCGCGCCTCGGGCACGTACTCGGTGGCTTCCACCAGCACCAGGCCGGGGGCGATGGCGTTGACGGTAATGTTGTCAGCGCCGAGTTCGCGCGCCAGCGAATGCGTCATGGCGATCACGGCGCCCTTGCTCGCCACGTAGGCCAGCAGGTTGGGCGCACCCCACAGCGCGGTGTCGGAAGCCAGGTTGACGATGGCGCCGCGGCCGCTGGCCTTCAGCGCAGCCCGGCAGGCGCGCGTCATGAGCCAGGTGCCGCGCACGTTGACGTTCATGACCTGGTCCCACTTGGCGATCTCGATGTCGTCCAGGCCGCGCCCGCCGGAATCGGTGACCGCCGCGTTGTTGACCAGGCCGTCCAGCCCGCCGAGACTGCGCACGGCCTGCTCGGCGCAGCGATCGATGGATTGCGGGTCATTCACATCCACGGCGACGCCGATGGCCGAAAAGCCGTCGGCCGCCAACGCGTCCACCGATTGCGCCAGCAGGTCCTCGCGCAGGTCGGCCATGGCCACCTGCGCGCCGTTCTCGCACAGGGCGCGCGCAAAGGCAAAGCCCAGGCCGCGCGCCGCACCGGTCACAAGAATCCTGCGGCCCTCCAGCAAGGCAGGCCGCTGCTGGTTGGCAGGCATCAAAGGCCCCTCCTTTGTGCAGAGAGGGCCGTTGCAACGGTGGCGAAATCAAAAATCATCATCAAAATGCCCACTGCGAATTGCGGTTTGGTGTTGGTAGGGTCGCTGCGTACGTTTCACTAATGAATCACTGATTAATTCTTGAAACGATCTGCAAAGAATAGTTTGATTTCGAAATTCAAATACTGGGGAAAACCCGTATCCCCTCCGCTTGGCAGGACAAAAAGAAACCCCCGGATCGCTGGCCGCGATGCCGGGGGTTTCGAGAAAGCGAGTGGCGAGCTATCGATCAGGCCTTGGGCGCACGCCGCCGCAGCACGGCACCAAGTCCCAGCAGTCCGGCCAGCATCAGCGGCAGGCTGCCCGGTTCGGGCACGTCCAGGCTCAGCGTGAAGGTGTCGCCGGCAGACAGGCCGGCGATGTCGATGGCCCAATTGGTGCCGCCATAGCCGCGCGGGTCGCCAATCTCGAACTCGAAGGTATTGGGCACGCCGAAATGGATCGCGGCAAAGTTGCCATTGCCCGACGCCGATGGCGTGGAGCCGCCGAATACGTCGTTAACGGTGCCGATGGTGGCGAACGTGGCGTTGGCCAGCGACAAGGCAAATACGTTGATGCCGCCGCCGAACAGGTTGGCGATGACCGCATTGAAGTCGAGCAGGCCGCCGACGTCGCCGCTCTCGACGGCGAAGGTGATCTTGGTTGCCGGACGCGCGCTGGCCATGCCCAGATCGAACGAAACCAGGCCCGTGCCGCTGTAGTCGTCCACCGTGGTGCCGAGTGCACCGGTAAAGCCGGTAACCACCACCGCCGATGCCGGTGCGGCCACCAATGCGCCGCACGCCAGGGCAGCCGCGGCCACCAGTTGTTTGAATTTCATGATGCCTTGTCCTTGCTGAAAATGAATCGGGCGCTTACAGCGTGCCCTTGGCCCAGGGGCCGGTGATTGCGAGCGTGAGCCCGGGGCCCTGCAGGTTGGCGAACAGCACGCGGCCATCCGGGCTGAATACCGAGCCGCACCACTCGGTGTTGCGCCGGTTGCCCGTGACCGCGTTGGGCTTGCCCGCGGCGGCCAGCTGCGCGGCGGTGAAGTTGTAGTTGTTGTTGGCAAACTCGTAGGAGCTTCCGTCGGGCAGCAAGGCCATCAGCCGCTGCGCCGGGACGCTGATCGTCTGGCCCGCGGCGTTGCGGCCGGAACCACTGCCGTCCTCGTTGAACAGCACGCCGCCGCGCGGGCTCACGCACAGGTTGTCGGGCGAATTGCCCACCGTGATGTCATTGCTGACGAAGACCGCCTTCAGCACATTGGTTTCCAGGTCCAGCGCCCAGATGCGGCCGGCCCGGTTCGGGTTGGAGGTAACTTGCTTGTCGGTGAAGAACACCGTGCCGTTGGCGACCCAGCAGCCCTCGGTGGCGCCGAAGATCGCAGCGCCATTGGCATAGGCCTGGCGGTAGGGCCCGCTGGCCGTCACGTTGCCCACCACCGACGCCAGGCTTGCGCCGTCCAGGTCCGGGTTGGCGATGTCGGCCCACTCGATCTCGAACTCCTGGCACAGCGTCGGCATGCGCATGTCGGCGTTGGCCACGTTCTTGACCTTGAGCCCCTGCAGCACACCGCCAACGTGCAGCGAGTCCAGGCCGCCTTCGAGATTGTTGGGGCGGAAACGATAAAGCGTGTTCGCGTTGCCCTGGTCCTCGGTCAGGTACCAGAAACCGGTGTCGGGGTCCAGCGCGCAGGCTTCGTGTGCCATGCGGCCCATGTCCACGAGCGGCTCGGTGTTGGCCGAATCCTGGCTGGTGTCGGCCGGCACTTCGAAGATGTAGCCATGCCGCTTGCCGGTGCTGCTGACCGCGTTGCTGAGCAGCTCTTCGTTGGTCAGCCACGAGCCCCAGTTGGACGAGCCGCCCGCGCAGTTGCGGTAGGTGCCGCCGAACGAGGCGTAGCTCTGGACGAAATTGCCATCGCGAAACACCAGGTTGGTGGTGCCGCCGGCCTGGTAGTTCGCGCCGGTGATGCCGACATCGTGCTTGGCCACCGAGGCCAGGCTGGCGCCGAGGATGCCGGAGGGGTTGGTGCTGGTGGAGCGTTCGTGATTGCGCACCAGGATGATCTCGGTGCTGCGGCCCACTTTGCGCGACACCACCACGCCCATACCGTCGTGGGTCGAAGGCGTCGGCAGGCCGTCGGACATCGTGTCCCCGGTCCAGCCGTAGGACTTGTAGCTGAACCCTGGCGGCAGTTGGATCAGCGGCAGGCCGGTCGTCAGGTCATTGACCGGGGCCACCGGACCGTAGGGGCTGGCAACCTTCAAGGATGCGGCGGCGGGCGCGCATTCCGCGGCTTGCGCGACGCGGCCGGCCAAGGCTGCGACCGGGCCGGCAAAAGCGGCGAACACGGCGGCCGAGCCACCCTTGAGCACATTGCGTCGTGGGTTGGAGAAGTCTGAGGCTTGCATAGGTTTTTCTCGTGAGGTGGACAGACGCCGCACGGGATGCAGCGGGCCCGGCCGGAAGATGCCGGAGCCCCAGGGATTCTGAGAAGCCAATGTGACGCCACAGTGACCGCCGCGCCGCCGGTTTGCCGGCACAGGCGGAGATGTGATACTCAGGCATCGATCAGGCGATTGAACTCCCAACGAC
This sequence comes from Burkholderiaceae bacterium, assembly GCA_035476635.1. Lineage (GTDB taxonomy): Bacteria > Pseudomonadota > Gammaproteobacteria > Burkholderiales > Burkholderiaceae_C > DATILI01. Next base: position 11,735 of record DATILI010000041.1, read on the forward strand.
ACGCAGCCACAAGGTTCTGGACGACATGTTGACGATTGATGAAATTCGCGCAATTCCGCTGTTCGCCACCTTGGCTGAACGCGAACTCGAACGCCTGGTTCGCAATGCCGCCGATCTCCGGCTGCAGGAGGGCGAGTACGCGGTGCACGAGGGCGGGGAACGCGCCCTGTTTGCCGTGCTGTCAGGGAAGATCGAGGTGGTCAAGCATTTCGACGGTATCCAGCGTACCCTCGGTTGGCGCCTGCCCGGCGCGATTTTCGGCGAGGTGCCGCTGGCCTTTGCCACGCCGTTTCCCGGCGGCTATCGCGCGGCAGAACCGTCGCGGGTGATCAGGATCGAGCCGCATCACTATTTCGCGATCGCGTCAGTGGCACCCGAGGTCGCCGAAACAGTCGGCGCCTTGGCGCGCGAGCGCATTGGCGGCCTGCAGGGCATCGCCATGCAGCCGCCCAAGGCCCAGGTGATGGTGTTCGGCAATCGTTGGGACCCTGAGTGCGGCAACGTTCGCCGCTTCCTGTCGCGCAACCAGATTGTTCACGACTGGGTATCGCCCGATACCCCGGGCGCCGCCGCTGCCTGGGGCGAACCCGCGCCGGCGGATTCGGATTGCCCGGTTTTGCGATTGCCGGACGGCTCGGTGACCAGCAAGCCGGACATGCGGGAGCTGGCGAAACGGCTGGGCCTGCAGACCGACGCCAAGCTGGCTGAATATGACACCGTGGTCATTGGCGGCGGCCCTGCGGGACTGGCGGCAGCCGTGTATGCGGCCTCCGAGGGCCTGCGCATCCTGGTCATCGAGCGCGAGGCCCCGGGTGGGCAGGCGGGAACATCCTCGCGGATTGAAAACTACCTCGGGTTTCCGAACGGCGTCTCGGGTGATGAATTGGCCAGCCGCGCGCTTCAACAGGCCCGGCGCCTGGGCGCGGAGATCCTGGTGACGCGCACGGTTCAGCGCATGAATCCGCAGACGCGAGAGGTCTGGCTGGATGGCGGCGACGTGGTACGCGCGCGCAGTGTCATATTGGCCAGCGGGGTCTCATGGCGTCGCGTGGATACCGAGGGCTTCGATCGCCTCATCGGCAAGGGCATCTATTACGGCGCCTCGCGCAACGAAGCCAGCTCCATGCATGGACATGACGTATTCCTCATCGGTGCCGGCAATTCCGCAGGACAGGCGGCCCTGAATTTTGCCGGCTACGCGCGCCACGTCACGCTGGTGGTGCGCGGTGATTCGCTGGAAAAGAGCATGTCCCACTACCTGGTCGAGCAACTCAGGGCCAAGTCGAATATCTCGGCCCGGTTGCAATCGCAAGTCAAGGCCGCGCACGGCCAGGCGCACCTGGAGGCAATCGACATCCTGGATCGGCGCACGCAGGCCGTGACGCGCCATGAATGCGGAGGGGTGTTCGTCTTCATCGGCGCCGACGCGGATACCGAATGGCTGCCTGCGGAGATTGCGCGCGACAAGAATGGCTATGTGCTGACCGGCGACGAAGTGGTCAGGGCCGGATGCTGGTCCAACAAGCGCGATCCCTTCCTGCTCGAGTCAAGCATGCCCGGCATTTTCGCGTGCGGCGACGTGCGCTTGAGTCCGATCAAGCGCGTCGCCGCTGCCGTCGGCGAAGGCAGCATGGCGATCGCCTTTGTGCACCAGTTCCTCGCACATGCCGACGCCAATGACCAACAGGGCACCAAGCGATAGACCAAGCGATAGATTCAAAGCCCGAACCAGCGCGCCTTTCTGCTGGCGCCGAACTCGTCCTTGTGGACGCGCGATTCGACCGCCGGCGCGTAGTACTTGCCCGTAGGCTTCGGGCCGGAAAAGAAATCCACGTCGACTCTTCCAATCCGGCCTGAGCCGAACTCGATGTAGCAGGTGCCGGCGCCTGCATAGAGGCTGGCAACACCGGCACCGCGGATGCTGGCGATGATGTGCGATGCGACCGACTTGGCGGCGCCTTCGGCAAACACCCCGGCCTTCGGAGTTCCCGTATTGGAGATATCGCCGACCGCATAGACGTTCGGGTACTTGGTCTCCAGGGTCCGCGGATTGACCGGGATCCAGCCGCCTTCCGCCATCCCGCTGGCTTCGACCACCGCGGGAGCGCGATGTTTCGGCACCCCGAAAAACAGGTCGTAGGGAAGCTCCGACCCGTCGTCGATCAGCGCGACGCGCCTCGCGCCGTCCAGCGAAGCCACCCGGCGATTGGGCATGAACGCGATATTGCGCTGTGCAAATGCCTCGATCAGCGCCTTCGACGTGTCCGGGGAAGGCGGTACCGGGCTTGGCAAGGGCAGCACGAGCGTGATGCTGCACTGGTCCCGCACCCCTTTGGCGGTCAGGTAGTCGTGCAGCATCAGCGCGCATTCGCTGGGCGCGGGTGGGCATTTGTAGGGCGCGGCAGCAACCCCGATGATGGCGTGGCCCCGGTTGAAGCCGGGCAGCAGGTCGCGCATCAGGTTCGCCCCCTCCACCGAATAGAACTCGTTGCCGTGCTCAGCCAGTCCCGGCGTGGCGGCCATGTCGTAGCCCACGCCCAGGGCCACGACCAGATAGTCGCAATCGTGGACGCCGGCGTCGGTGGTGACCCGACGGGTTGCCGGATCGATGGCAGTGACCGTCTCGCGCAAAAGGCGCACGCCTGGCTTCGCAAAGCGACTGTACGGAAGGCGGACGGCGTCCAGCGTCGTCTTGCCGAACATGACATCGAGCTTGGAATAGCCAAAGACGAAAGCATCGCTCTGCTCGATGAGCGTCACCTCGACGTCGTCCCCCAGGGTCTCCGACAAGGCGGTGCTCAGCTCCATCCCGCCGAATCCCGCGCCCAGAATCGTTACACGCGCAGTCATGCGAATCTCCTTGCCTTGCTTGGGGGCTGGTCAGACGGGTTGCTTGACGATGCGCAGGTAGGGCTTGGGCGCCTTCCATCCAGCGGGGAACAGCGTCTTCGCGTCTGCATCCGACACCGAACCGGCGATGATCACGTCGTCGCCGTGCTTCCAGTTGACAGGTGTGGCGACCTTGTGCTTCGCGGTCATCTGCATGGAATCCAGCACGCGCAGGATCTCGTCGAAATTGCGCCCGGTGGTCATGGGGTAGGTCAGCATGAGCTTGATCTTCTTGTCCGGGCCGACGATGAACACCGAGCGCACCGTCGCGTTGGTGGCCGCCGTGCGGCCGTCGGAACTGCCCGCCTCTTCCGCCGGCAACATGTTGTAGAGCTTGGCGACGGCCAGGTCGGTGTCGCCGATCATCGGGTACTTCACCGCCGCGCCCTGGGTTTCCTCGATGTCCGCCAGCCACCTGCCGTGGTCCTCGACCGGGTCCACCGACAGCCCGATGAGCTTGGCATTGCGCCGCGTGAACTCCGGTTCGATCTTCGCCATGTAGCCCAGTTCGGTCGTGCAAACGGGCGTGAAATCCTTCGGGTGCGAAAAGAGGATGGCCCACTGGTCGCCAATCCAGGTGTGGAAGTCGATCACGCCCTGGGTCGTACGGGCAGTGAAGTTGGGGGCCGTGTCGTTGATGCGAAGGGACATGATGATCTCCATGAAAATACGTTGGGCAAAAGTGCTGTGGGCCCTGCTACAGGCCCGGGGCCATTCTTGAGCGTTCGATCCGCAACGTCAGTAACGAAACTCACCAAGGCTTGGTGATAAACATTACCGACAACTCAACGGGCGTACCTGCGCAACGCCGCGTCATCCAGAACGTCGACCTGCCCCCGTTCGAGCTTGACCCAGCCCTGATTCTCAAAATCCTTCAGGATGCGGCTGACAATCTCGCGGAAGCTCCCCAGTTCGTCGGCAATGGCCTGGTGCGTCATGCGGATGGGCGAAGCCTTGGATGCCAGTGCCAAGGCCAATCGCTGGTCGAGCTTCTGGAAGGCGACCGCCGTCACCAGGTGCATCAATTCGGTCAACCGCTCCGAGAAGCGGTTGAACACCTGGTTGCGAAACGACTCAAGCTGGGAAAACAACTGGCGAAAACTCCCGGGCGGGAGAATCACCAACTCGATTTCCTCATGCACCACACCACGTGCCTGGTAGGGCGCGTTGCCCAGCAAGCAGCTGCTGGTGAGTATGCAGGTCTCGCCGGGCAGCACGTGATACAGCAGCAGATCCCGCCCGCTGGGGGAACACTTCAGGACGCGTGCGCTACCGGCAAGGACCAGCGGAAATCCCATGCAGGGCTGGTTCTCGTCGAAAATGACCGCGCCCGGCGGCACCCGCATGTACGTGGCGCCGGAAAACAGTTGCAGGCTATGTGCCTCGGGCAAATCCTCGAGCAGAGGATAGAGTTGAAGCACCCGCGCCTTGATATCGGAACCGACCACGGCTACTCCTTGATGTTCACGCAACAGGCTTTTCAATACCAGCGAACGGGAGTCTACGCGAGCGCCAAGACGCGTCAAGACACTCGCCTCTGACCAGGGATCCGCTGCAGGCTCTACTTGCCACCTGCGACGGCTCGCTGCGCGGCGACCCCAAATCGCTCGGCCAATGCTGCTAGCCGTCTGTCCAGCGTCCACAGCTTGATGCCGGGCGTCATCAGCGTTGAAGCAAGGAGCGATAGATCCACAAGGCCGCACCCCAGACCGAACAGCCGCTCGCGCTCAACAAAAGAGATCACTTCCCGCACGCTCGCCTGCTTAGTTGATTGGAGACGCTGAAGATCGGCCAAGGTCTGTATCCGGGAGGGTGGAGTGCCACAAGCCAATTCGCCTAGAACCATCGGATGGATCATCACCGCATCCAGCTCCAGCAACGCCACCAAGGGCTCGCTGCGCTCGCGGAAGTGAACGACCCATACCGAGGTATCCACCAGCACACGCATCATTGCGCCGCATTTTCACGACGCCTGGGAATCTCCGCCATGTCCGGCATGGACGAGCCCAGAGATGCGAGCCGCTTGGCCGTTTGAACGCGCACAAAAGTCTTGATTGCTTCTCGGAACAAGTCGGCCTTGTCCATTCCGGATTCGGCGACTTCCAGTGCCTCCTCGTAGAGGGCGTCATCAATCGTAACGGTAGTTCTCATGGCTTTTGCCCAATCATCAAATGAGATGCTATTGTGCATCATATTTGTCATCTTCGTTCTGAGGCTTGATCTGCAGTTCTAGTCGCACCCATCGAGCTTGCATTTGTCGAGGTCCCACGTGGCCGCAAGATGGTGGCGCAAGGTCGCGAGAATCTCGTCCGATAGCGCGGGCAATCCACGTGCAGTGGCTCGGGCGAGGATCAATCCGCCCACCATGGTCGACAGCATCGAAATTGCGCGAACCCGGTCCTCGGGTTCGATCTGCGCGGCCTCGGTGCCATCGGGCCGCCGCTGCGCGAATAGTGCCATGTAGCGCCCAATGCCCTGGGCGAAGGCGTCGGCGATCGCACCCGTTTCGCGTGCCGCGTCTGCCGCCAGCGCAGCCACCGGGCAGCCTTGGCCGACGCTGTCGCGGTGCCGTGGCGACAAGTAGTTCGCGACTCCAGTTCGAAGGGACCTGCCGGCGTCGGTGTTCGCATCGGCACCGGGTGCCTCCAACTCGGAGAGTTCCCACTCGAACGCGTATTCGGAGGCCTCTGCCGCCAGTGCGTCCTTCGATTCGAAGTGCCGGTACAGCCCGCCGTGGGTGAGCCCGGCCTCGCGGGTGATGTCGGCCACACCCACGCCGGTGAAACCGCGCTCGCGGTACAGCCGGGCCGCGGCCTGCAGGATGGCCAGGCGGTTCTCGGTCACCTGCGTCTTCGAGACTTTCATGAAAATCCTTTCGTGCGCATTGCATCGCACGTTGATGACGATCATACGCAATAACGTATGATGCCGGTCATCATCAATAGACTGACCAGGATGGAATCCATGCACATCACTCCCACTGCGAACCGCCGAATCGTCGTCACCGGCATGGGAATGGTCTCGCCGCTGGGTTGCGGAGTCGAGCTGGCCTGGCAGCGACTGCTGGCCGGCCAGTCAGGCTTGCGCCTGCTGCCGGATTCGATGACGGCCGACATCGCGGCCCGCGTGGGCGGTGTGGTGCCCGATGTGCACGAGGATGCGTTCGGCGGCTTCGACATCGACCGCGTCGTGTCGACCAAGGACCAGCGCAAGATGGACCGCTTCATCGCCTTCGCGCTCGCCGCCGCGCAAGAGGCACTCGGGCAGGCGCAATGGGCTCCGGCCGACGAAGTGTCCCAGCGGCGCACAGCCACGGTCATCGCGTCCGGCATCGGTGGCTTTCCAGCGATTGCGGGCGCGGTACGTACGACCGAGACGCGCGGACCGAAGCGCCTGTCGCCGTTCACGATCCCCTCGTTCCTGGTCAACCTTGCCGCGGGCCACGTGTCGATCAGGCACGGCCTGAAGGGGCCCATTGGTGCCCCGGTGACGGCTTGTGCCGCGAGCATCCAGGCCATCGGTGACGCGGCACGGCTGATCCGCTGCGGCGAGGCCGACATCGCGGTGTGCGGTGGCGCCGAGGCCGCGATCGACCGCGTCAGCCTGGGCGCCTTCGCCGCAGCGAAGACCTTGTCCACCGGTTTCAACGACACACCAACCCGCGCATCGCGACCCTTCGACCGGACCCGCGACGGTTTCGTGATGGGCGAAGGCGCTGGCATGCTGGTGATCGAATCGCTAGCGCACGCGCTTGCGCGCGGTGCCGCGCCCCTGGTCGAACTCATCGGATATGGCACCAGCGCAGATGCGTTTCACATCACCTCCGGCCCTGAAGACGGCAGCGGCGCACGACGCTCGATGCAAATGGCGCTGACGCACGCCGGCCTGACCCCGGCCGATGTTCAGCATCTCAATGCCCACGCGACCTCGACGCCGGTCGGCGACCTGGGCGAACTGGCAGCTGTGCGCGGCCTGTTCGGCGTTGGCGCCCCACTCGCCATCACCTCCACGAAATCGGCGACGGGCCATTTGCTGGGTGCGGCCGGCGGCGTGGCGGCCATCTTTACTGCGCTGGCCTTGCGCGAGCAGGTCGTGCCGATGACGCTGAACCTCGAACAGCCGGATGCACTCGCCGAGGGGCTGGACATCGTGCACGGTGCGCCGCGGCACATGCCGATCGTTCACGCGATGGCCAACGGTTTCGGCTTCGGCGGCGTGAACGCCAGCCTCGTCTTCAAGCGTTGGGTAGCTTGATGCCCGCACCGCCATCAGTGCCTGAACTCCTCAGCCACCACGCCCAGCTTTCGCAGTTTGTCGTAGAGCGTCTGCCTGGCTATGCCCAGCGCGGTGGCGGTGGCGGATTGGTCGCCATGGTTGCGCCGGAGCTCTTCAACAATCACCGCACGCTCGAAGCGCTCGACCTGCTGCGGCAGCCCCTGCGGTGGCGCCGGCATCCCGTCGCCGCCGCCGCGCGCCTGCGTCAGGCGTTCGCCGAGCAGGCCCAGCACGAAGCGGTCGGCCACATTGCGCAGTTCGCGCACGTTGCCAGGCCAGGAATAAGCCATCAGGTCGGCCAGTTGCGCGCTGCTGAGCAGCGGTGCCGCGCGCTCATAGCGGCTGGCGGCCAGCAGGGTGAAATGCTCGAACAGCAGCGGGATGTCCTCGCGGCGCTCGCGCAAGGGCGGCAACTCGATGAAGGCCACGCCAATGCGGTAGTACAGGTCGGCCCTGAACTTGTTCTGATCGCTCAGGGTCTTCAGGTCGTCCTTGCTGGCGGCGACCACGCGGCAATCGAATGAGATGGCCGTGTTCGAGCCGATGCGCTCGATGCTGCGCTCCTGCAGCGCGCGCAACAGCTTGATCTGCACCGCCATGGGCATGCTCTCGATCTCGTCGAGGAACAAGGTACCGCCGTGCGCATACTCGAACTTGCCCACGCGCACCTTGTTGGCGCTGGTGAAGGCGCCGGCCTCATGGCCGAAGAGTTCGCTCTCGGCAAGCGACTCCGGCAGGCCGCCGCAGTTCAGTGGCACAAAGTGATTGCGCCGGCGCTCGCTGTGGTCGTGCAGGCAGCGCGCCACGAGCTCCTTGCCGGTTCCGGTCTCGCCATAGATCAGCACGTCGGCCGAGGTCTGCGCCAGTGTCATCACGGCACGCCGCACCTGCTGCATTTGTGCCGAGCGGCCGATCAGAACCGACTGGATGCCGTGCCAGTTGTCCAGTGCATCGCGCAGCGCGCGTACCTGCAGGGTCAGCTGGCGCCGCTCCACCGCGTGGCGAACGGTGGCTACCAGCCGCTCGCTGCTGAACGGCTTCTCGACAAAATCGTAGGCGCCTTCGCGCATCGCCTTCACGGCCATGGCGATGTGGCCGTGGCCTGTGACCAGGACCACCGGCAGCTCGGCGTCGATGGTTCGTATTTCCGGCAGCCAGTCGGTTCCGCTCAAGCCGGGCAGGCGAACGTCGCAGACCACGACGGCCGGCACGCCGAAGCTGATCTGCGACTGGGCGCGCTCAACGCTGGGAAACGATTCGACTTCAAAGCCGGCCAGGCCAAGCGCCTGGGTGGTGCTGAGCCGGACATCCTCGTCGTCTTCGACCAGCAGCACGCGAATGGAAAATGCTTCACTCACAGATTATCTACTCCTGTTGTTCCTGCGCCGGGGCCAGCGGAAGGTCGGCGTGGAAGCAGGCGCCACCCTCCTCGCGGTTGCTTGCCCGCAGCGTGCCGCCGATGGCGCGCACCAGTTGTGCCGAAATGACCAGCCCCAGCCCGAGCCCGGCGCCCGCCGGCTTGCTGGTGACGAAGGGCTCGAACAGGCGCGGCAGGATGTCCGCGCGGATGCCGGGGCCGCTATCGGTCACGCGCAGCAGCGCCCGGTCGCCGTGCGCGCGGGCTTCGATGCGCAGCATGCGTTGCGGCGCCTTGGCCATGGCGTCGATCGCGTTTCTCATCAGGTTCACGAGCAGGCTCCCGATCGCCGCCTCGTCCGCCATGACGCTCAGGCCGGGCGGCTCCACCTGGACCTCGATGCCGATGCCGTGCTGCTTCAACTCCGCGCCAACCAGCATCTGCGCATCGGCAATGCTGCGCGCCAGTTGCACCGGCGCCCCAGGCGCTTCGGATTTGTGCGCGAAGGTCTTGAGCTGCGAGGTCAGCCGCGCCAGGCGGTCGACCATGCCGGCAATGCGCTGCAGGTTGCCGCGCACGTCATCACGGCGGTCCTGTTCCAGCAGGATGCCGGCGCTGTCCGACAAGGTGCGCAGCGCCGTCAGCGGCTGGTTCAATTCGTGCACCATGCCGGCGGACATCTGGCCCAGCGCCGCCATCTTGCCGGCATGCACCAGGTCGTTCTGGGCCGCCCGCAACTGCGCCGTGCGCGCGACGACGGTGGATTCGAGCTGATCGTGCGCCGCCTGCAACGCGGCCTGGCTGGCCAGCTTGTGGCGCACGGCGCGCTGGCGCTGCCACAGGGCCACGGCCACCAGCAGCAGCACGGCCATCGCCAGGCTGGCGGTGACAGCGGCGTAGCGCGCGGCCATGTGCACAGGCGCCAGGTCGTCCAGCACCAGCAGCCGCCAGGGCGCGCGCTGCAAGGTTCGCGTCGATGCGAGATGGGCCAGCCCGTCGAGCACCACCAGCTGTGCGTCGGCTGCCATGACTTCGCTCACGGACCAGTGCAGCGGCTGCAGGGTGGCTTCGCCGTAAGGACGAAAACGTTGCACCTCGGCGCGCTGGCCGGCGTCCAGCGGCAGCAGCGGCCGGTACTTGAACTCGTCGCGGGTGGACAGGATCACGACCCCGCGCTCGTCGGCCAGCAGCACATCGCCGGGCAGCTGGCGCCAGGCGCGCTCGGCCTCCTCGATATTGACCTTGGCGGCCACCGTGCCACGCAGGTTTTCGCCGCGGCGCAAGGCGTACGACAGGTAGTAGCCCGGCTTCCCGCTGGTGATGCCCACGCCGTAGAAACGGCCACGCCCCTTCGTCATGGCATCGCTGACGTAGGGCCGGAACGACAGGTTCTGGCCGATGGTGGTGCCAGGCTGGTTCCAGTCGGACGCGGCCACCGAGGTGCCGGTGGTGTCCAGCACATAGAGCATCTCGGCGCCAGCCGTGGCGTTGACCCCGCTGAGGTAGCGATTGACGGCATCGCGAAGGCGGGGGTCGGACGGAGCGTCGAGCAGCGCCGGCACGACCGGCGTCATCTCCAGCAGCGCGGGCAGGTAGTCAAAGCGCGCCAGATCGGCGTCCAGCCCGGTTGCCAGCATGTCGAGCCGGTGCGCCGCCGCGTCGCGCAGGCGAGACAAGCCGGTTTGAAGCGCCAGCTGATGGCCGATGCAGGCCGCCAGCAGCACCAGCGCCAGCGCGCCGCACCAGCGCGAAAGCCGGTACCAGCGACGCGGCCGCAGGGCAGGCAGGGCGAGGCGCAATGCTGGGGGGAGTGAAGTCATGCGCCGACTTTGCCATGCGCCCGAGGAAGCTGCATCGGTGGAACTACGCTGCCGCAGCGCGCCAGACGTTGGGTTCATGCGTACTTCAGCTCACCGGTCTTGCCGCGGAACACGCGGTAGGAGAACACCGTGTAGGCGGCGATGGCCGGTACCGAAATGCAGACACCGGCCAGGATCACCTTCAGCGCCGGCGCACTGCTGGCCGCCTGCCAGATCGTCAGCTGGTCCAGCACCACGTACGGATAGATGCTGTAGGCCAGGCCCAGGAAGCCGAGCACGAACACCAGGATCATCAGCATGAACGGCAGCCAGCACAGCTGGCCGCGCACCTGGGGGGCGCCAAGCACGCCGCGTACCGCAAGCAGGCTGACGCCGGTCGTCAGCGGGATCGCCACCAGCGCGATGATCTCGGGCAGCGCGAACCAGCGCCCGCGCACCGTCTCGCTGACCCAGGGCGTGGCCATCGAGATCAGCACCAGCCCGCCGACCATCGGCGCCCAGGCAATGCGCGCCCAGAGCACTGCACGCTCCTGCAGCTGGCCCTCGGTCTTCATGATCAGCCAGGCGGCGCCCATGAGCACATAGGCCATCGGCAACGCCACCGCGATCGCCGCCGCGAACAGCGGGTAGTTCCAGCCGCTGCCGAAACCGCTGACATAGCGGCCGAGCATCCAGCCCTGCGCCACCGAGGCGAGCACCGAGCCGGCGAAGAACAGCCGGTCCCAGGTTTTCTTGTGCGTGTCCCTGGCCTTGACGCGGAAATCGAACGCGACGCCGCGCAGCGTCAAGCCGACCAGCATCAGTGCGACCGGCAGGTACAGCTCGCCGAGCACCAGCCCGTGCGCCTTCGGGAACGCCACCAGCAGGATGCCCACGCCCAGCACCAGCCAGGTCTCGTTGGCATCCCAGAACGGGCCGATCGACGCGATCATCACGTCCTTCTCGGCGTCAGTCGCACGATGCATCAGCATGCCCACGCCCAGGTCGTAGCCGTCGCTGATCACGTAGACCAGCATAGAGATACCCATCAGCGCCATGAAGATCACGGGCAGCGCCGCGTCGAAGCTCATCCAGGTCATATCAGCTCCTCCTCGGGCTTCTCGGCCATGTACTTCAGCACGCCGACATAAGCCAGGATCAGCCCGAGGTACATCACGACGTAGAGCGCCAAGCTGAGGCCGACCATGGACGAAGGCACCCTGGAGACCACGTCGGCGGTGCGCAGCAGGCCATGGACGATGAAGGGCTGGCGGCCGATCTCGGTGACATACCAACCGGCCACCGTGGCAACCCAGCCAGAAAACGTCATGCCGGCGAACAGCCACAGCAGCGCGCGCGGCAATGCCGCGGCTTGCCATTTCGCGCGGTGCAGGAACCACCACCCGACCCAGCTCGTGGCGAGCATCAGCATCCCCATGCCAACCATGATGCGAAATGCGAAGAACAGCGGCAACGCCGGCGGGTGGGCATCGCGGAATTCGTTCAGGCCCTTGATCTCGCCGTCCGCCTCGTGCGTGAGGATCAGGCTCGCCAACCTGGGCACCTCGACGGCGAAGCGGTTGACCCGCTGGGCGTCGTCGGGAATGGCGAACAACAGCAGGGGAACGCCACGGGCGGTGTCCCACACCCCTTCCATCGCGGCAATCTTCGCCGGCTGGTGGCGCAGCGTGTTCAGCCCATGCAGGTCGCCGACCAGGATTTGCAGCGGGATCAGCAGCGCCGCCAGCGTCAGCCCCAGGCGCATCACGCGCGGCGCCGCACGCTGCCCCACGCCACGCAGCACCTGCCAGGCCGACAGCCCGGCCAGCAGGAACGCACAAGTCAGGGCCGAGGCCAGCAGCATGTGGGTGAAGCGGTACGGAAACGAGGGGTTGAAGATCACGGCGAGCCAGCTCCTGACCTGGAACTCGCCATTGACGATCTCATGGCCCGCGGGCGTCTGCATCCACGAGTTCAGCGCGAGGATCCAGAACGCCGACAGCGTGGTGCCGAAGGCGACGAAAAAGGTCGCCATCAGGTGCACCCGCTCGCTGACCTTGCCGTGGCCGAACAGCATGATGCCGAGAAATCCCGCCTCCAGGAAGAACGCCGTCAACACCTCGTAGCCCAGCAGCGGACCGGCCACGTTGCCGGCCTTCTCCATGAAGCCCGGCCAGTTGGTGCCGAACTGGAAGCTCATGGTGACGCCGCTGACCACGCCCAGTGCGAAGGTCAGCGCGAATACCTTGGTCCAGAAGCGATAGGCGTCCAGCCAGCCCTGCGCCAGCGCCCGGTCCGGAGCTTGCCGGGTCCGCAGCCAGCGCCAGCGGAAGAACAGCAGCAGCCAGCCCATGCCGATACTGATCGTCGGGAACAGGATGTGGAAGGTGATATTGGCGGCAAATTGCATGCGCGCCAGCAGCAGAGCGTCCATTCGGTTCCTTGGATTCGGCTTTTGCCTGGGGGCTGCGCGCCGCGGTTCACTTCTTGCGGGAACGCGCAGCCGGCGCGGACGTGGCAGCCCCTTGCTCCAGCGCATCGGACATGCCGATGAACACGCCCCTGACCAGCGTCGCATAGCTATCGAGCATGGCCTCCGAAGCGCGCAGGCCCAGCGCGCGCCCTTCGCGCAGGTTTTCCTGTGCGTTGCCCATCAGCTGTTCCAGAGTTGCGCTGGCTTGCGCGCCGGTGCCTGTTCCCTTGCTCTGCATCGCCTTCAGGACGCCGGCCCAAGGCCCTTCCAGCGTTGCGCCCGCGCCGGACGCGGCCTTGCCCACGGCCGCGAACAGCGTGTCCTCCATCTTCTCGATATCGGCCAGCGCCTTCTTGAGCTGTGTCTCGCGCAAGGTCACGCCCTGCTCCACCATCTGCTGCAGCGCCCGGTGGTTGGCCTGCACGGCCTGCTCCAGCGCGCCATCCATGCCGGCAAAAGCCTTGGCAAGGAGACCCTCGACGTCGGCCGCCGCCAACGGGCTGCCCGCCGCCCCGGCCGAAGCCGCCTTGGCCACCGTACCCAGCACCTGCTTGATGTTGGCCAACGTCAGCTCGCGGCCCTGCAAGGCCTTGAGCGTGGCCTCGTTGACGGCCTTGCGAATCGCCTCGCCCTGCTTGGCCGTGGCTTGGGAGAATTTTTCGATCAGCGCGTCCTGGTCGATTCCGTGTTTGATCATTGTCTTGTCCTTATTGCATGTGCTGGCCACCGTTGATGGCGATATTGGCCCCGGTCACGAACGCAGCTTCCTCGGAAGCCAGGTAGATGATCAGGCCCGCCACCTCCTCCGGCTTGCCCAGCCGGCCGACCGGAATGTTCGGCAGGATCTTGGAGTCCAGCACCTCCTGCGGAATCGCGGTGACCATCTTGGTGCCGATGTAGCCGGGCGAGATGGTGTTGACCGTCACGCCCTTCTTCGCCACTTCCAGCGCCAGCGCCTTGGTGAAGCCATGCACGCCGGCCTTGGCCGCCGAGTAGTTGGTCTGGCCGAAGGCGCCCTTGGAACCGTTGACGGAAGACACGTTGATGACGCGGCCCCAGTT
>DATILI010000042.1:0-17343 GCA_035476635.1 Burkholderiaceae bacterium
CGCCCTGTGCGGTGAGCATGATGACGGGCAATTCCGGGCTCGACTGCTTGACCCACTGGCATAGCGCTAGTCCGCTCTCGTCGGGCAGCATTAGATCCAGCAGCAGTATATCGACACCTGCCGTGGGCAGCCGACGGCGCAGCCCGGCGCCGTCGTGCAGCGCTTCGACAGACATGCCGAATGGCCGCAGGTAATCGACCAGCAGGTCACGGATGGCCGAGTCGTCGTCAACCAGAAGGCAGCGTGTCAAAGTAAAACTCCTCGCTCCGAGGATACAAAATCTTGCTCGCCAGCATCGGAGACGATGATCGACTCGCGTTCGCGCATCGCGCTTCGTCGTTGCTACTCGAAGCCCCACGCTTCATAAAACGCAAGGTCTGTTGGAACTGCTCCTCGCACTTCGCAGATGCGAGCCGCGAATCTATTGGCGCGCTCCAGTGCCAGCTGCAAGTTCCAGCCGCGCAGCAGGCCCACCAGCATCACGGCCGAAAACGAGTCGCCTGCGCCTACGGTGTCCACCAGCCGAACACCCTGCCGCGCCGGCGCTGTGGCCTTTCTTGCCCCGTCCGCGCCGAAAGCGACCGAACCTGCGGCCCCGCAGGTGACCAGCAAGGTTCGCAAGGTCAGATGGTCGAGCACGAAGCTGGCCGCCGCCTCAACCGAACCGAGTGCAACCCTGCTGCCCATCCACGCGCACAACATTGTCAGCTCTTCCTCGTTGACTTTCAGCACGTCGGCCAGCGCAATCGCTTCCAACGCGACCTCACAGGTGACATGGCCTTCGCGCCAGTTGAGGTCCACGTATTTGGGCCCCAAGTGATCCCGCATCAGCGCCATCCCCGTTGCGCGTGACACGGGGCTGCGCAAGGCCAGCGTCCCGCTGTAGAGCCAGCCATCGGACGCGAGCGAAGCCGCTGCGGCCAGCGCCGGGCCGGTCTCGACCACATCCCAAGCGCAGTTCGTGCGGATGCGGAACTGGTGGCTGCCGTCGGCGGCCATCTGCACGTCAACTACGCCGGTCGGCTGATTCGCAGTGGCCTGCATGCCGGTCGTCGCCATGCCGTAGCGCGCGAACTCCGCCATCACCAGTTCGGCAGCGGCATCGCGCCCGACCGCACTGAGCATGAGAGGCGCATGACCGAATGCCGCCAGGTGGCGCGCCACGTTGAAGGGCGCCCCGCCCACGACAGGGCCGGTCTCGAACTGGTCCACCAGCGTCTCGCCGAATACCGCTACACAACAGGAAGACGTGCTCATGCGAATGCCTGCGCCGCCGCTTTGAATTGCGGCGCCAACGACGGATAGAGCGCGCGGAACATGGCGTGCCGCTGTTGCAGCATGGCCACCTCACCGGCGTCGGGACGGAACGAGCGTCCTCCTTGCGGCGCCGCGCACACGTCGGCCTCGTTGCCACCCGCGGCAAGCCAGCCCAGGCGCGCCGCGCCCACGGCGGCCGCTCCTTGCGCGCCGTCGTGCCGGCGCAAGGCGCAGCCCAACCCCGACGCGAGTAGTTGCGCCCACAGGTCGCTGCGCGAACCGCCGCCCACCAGCACCAACTCTTGCGCCGCGGCGCGGGCGCCCCGCATCGCGTCCCAACCGTCCTTCAACCCGAACACCACACCCTCCAGCACGGCATAGGCCAAGTGCGCACGCCCATGGTCCTGCCGCAAGCCGGTGAAAACGCCGCTGGCGTTCGGGTCGTTGTGCGGGGTGCGCTCACCGCTCAAATAAGGCAGGAACAGCGGCGCCTGTGCCCGTTGCCGTGGCGAGAGTTGGGCGGCTTCGTCGAGCAGGCGGGCTTCGCTCTGCGATCCGGTGAGCCGGGTCACCCAGGTCAAAGCACTGGCCCCGCTCAGCATCACCGTCATCTGATGCCAGCGGCCGGGCAGCGCATGCGCGAAGGCATGCACTGCCAGTTCCGGTGCCGGACGAAAAGCGTCGCCCGCCAGGAAGACCACGCCCGAAGTGCCGAGCGAGACGAAGCCCTGCCCCGCGCGCACGGCACCTACACCCACGGCGCTGGCCGCGTTGTCGCCTGCGCCGCCTGCGACAACGACACCGGCGTGCAAGCCCCACGCCTGTGCGAGGACGCTACGCAACTCGCCGCCGGCCTCGCTGCCTTCGACGAGCCGCGGCATGTGCGAGAGACCCAGCCCGCAGGCCGCGAGCATCGGCTCGCTCCAGCGCCGCGCGGCCACGTCGAGCCACAGCGTCCCGGAAGCATCCGACATGTCACTCGCCGCGTCACCGGTGAGTTGCAAGCGCAGCCAGTCCTTGGGCAGCAGCACTTGGCGCACCCGCTCGAATAATTCGGGTTCATGCCGGCGCAGCCACAGCAGCTTGGGCGCCGTGAAGCCGGGCATCGCCAGGTTACCGGTGATCGCGCGCGATCGTGGTTGGATGTGTTCCAGCTCCGCGCATTCGGCGAAAGCGCGCCCATCGTTCCACAGGATTGCCGGGCGCAACACGCGCCGCGCCTCGTCCAGCAGGACGGCACCATGCATCTGGCCGGAAAGGCCGATGCCGCGCACGGCCAACAACGCGGCCGGCGCGAGTCCGCGGAGATCGGCCATAGCATGCTCGAGCGCCTGCCACCAGTCTTGAGGGGCCTGCTCGCTCCACATGGGCTGTGGCCGCGACACTTGCAGCGGCGCTTCGGCCGTGGCCACGACCCGGCGGCTCTCTTCAAACAGCACCAGCTTGACACCGGAGGTGCCGAGATCGATTCCCAGGTACATGGCTAGTGCTTCAGCCCAAAACGTGTGTCGACCTGCCGCCGGAATTCGCTGGGCGTCATGCCCTTGATGTCGAGGAAGCGCCGGTTGAAGTTGGCGATGTTGTTGAAGCCAACCTCATAGCAGATGTCGGTTATGAAGCGGTCGGACTCCATCAGCAGCTGGCAGGCCCGGTTGATGCGCACCTGATTGACGAAGTCGGTGAAGGTGTTCCCGGTGGCGCGGCGGAAAAAGCGCGAAAAGCGGCTTTCCGTCATGCCCAGCTCTTCCGCCAGGTCGGCCGCGGACAAAGGCTGGGACAGGTTATCGGTGATGCGGCTGACGATGGCATTGATCTGGTCGAGCTGGGCGTTGTCGTCCACGCTTTGCAGCTGTGCATGGGACAGCAGGCGATAGTTGGTGCAGCGCGCCAGCTCGGCGAGGAATTCGCAGAACACGCCCAGCCGCGCCAGGCCATGGCTTGCCTTGATGGCGTGCCAGTGCTCCGCGGCATGCTCGGACAGGCCAAAGAACTCGACGCCATGCCGCGCGCGCTCCAGCAGCGGCAACAACTCGGCCAGTTCCGGCATGTGTGCGGCCGCCTGTTCGATGGGGTCATGCGTGAACTGGATTACCAGGTCACGCACCGGAATGCCGCCCTCGGGCATGTCCAGGGAAATCCAGTTGTGCGGCAGCCGCGGGCCTGTAAGAACCAGATGGCCGGGCTGGAAGTAGCCGATGTAGTCGCCGACGAAGGTCTTGCCCGACGACGCGACGATCAGGTGCAACTCGTATTCGTCGTGGTAGTGCCAGCGTGCCAGCGGCGTCGGGAAACCGTGCGACAGGCAGCGGATGAATCCGGTTTCCGGCGGCTCGTAGCCCAGCGAAGGGCTACGAGCGTAGTCGTGCTCCAACTCGGGTTGGCGCTGACGCGGAAGGTGGTTACTGCGGCGGGACATCATGCTGGCCATGGCGGACACACCCAGGAAGGTTAGCTCATGACACTGCCGCCGTCTACATTGAGCGTCTGGGCGGTGATGTAGGAGGCGTCGTCGCTGGCCAGGAACACCGCGGCGCCTGCGATGTCCGAGGGCGCGCCCATGTAGCCCAGCGGCACGGCCAGGCCAACCTGCTTCTTCTTTTCGCCCGGGGCGAGGCCCTCGTAACGGGCAAAAAGTGAATCGACGTGCTGCCACATCGGCGTGTCGATGACGCCGGGCGAGATGCCATTGACGCGGATGCCGTGCGGCGCCATCGCCAGCGCCGCCGACTGCGTGTAGCTGATCACCGCAGCCTTGGTTGCGCAGTAGTGGGAGACCAAGGCCTCGCCGCGCCGGCCGGCTTGCGAGGCCATGTTGATCACCGCGCCGCGTACCTCGCGGGCCACCATGCGCGCCAGCACTTTCTGCATCACGAAGAACAGGCCTTTGACGTTGACGGCGAACAGTCGGTCGTACATGGTTTCGTCACTTTCGAGCAGCGGCGCAAGGTCGAACACGGCGGCGTTGTTGAACAGCACGTGGGGTACGCCAAAGCGCTTCTCGGCTGTCTCCAGCATGGCATCGATCTGTGCCGCCTGCGTGATGTCGGCGCTGACGTACTGCAGGCGCCCGGCATGGGCGGCCAGCAAAGGCGCCAGCGCGGCCGGCGCGTCAGGGGCGATGTCGACCACAGTGCACAGCGCACCTTGCTCCAGATAGGCTTGCGCGACCGCTAGCCCGATGCCGCCGCCGGCTCCGGTGAGCAAAGCGTGTTTGTCTTGCAGACGACCTCTCATGCGTATTCCTCTTGTAGTTGGATGACTCGTTCGGTGGCGCGGCGCAGCGCGGCTACCAGTTGGGGGTTTGCGGCCTCGGGGCCCCAAAGCGATGTGTCAGCGGCGAAGGCGGCGACCGGGTCGGCAGCGTCGCAAATCGCGTGGGCCACCCGCGCGTCCATCGCTTGGTCCTCATAGGCATACGGCAGGTCGCCGGTGTGCCAGCGCTGCAGGCAAGCCAGGAACAGCGCCGGTAGCATCACCACCGCCTCTATGCTTTCGCCCCGCGCCAGGCGTTCGCGCACCGTGGGCGCGATGAAGCCGGGAATCTTGGAAAAGCCGTCCATCGCCACACGCTGGTTGGTGTCGCACAGCGCCGGGTTGCCGAAACGGTCCAGCACCACGTCGCGGTAGTGCGCAAGGTCGATCGGGCTGGGCTCGAGCACGGGGGTGGCGTCGTCGGTCGCGTAGTCGTAGGCCAGCCGCCGGATGCGCGCGTCCTGCGTGCCTTCGTGGATGTAGCGGTAGCCGACGAGCGTGCCGGCCCAGGCGATGCAGCTGTGGGTAGCGTTGAGCAGGCGGATCTTGGCTTCTTCGTGCGCGTCCACCGACTCCACCATCTCGACGCCGACACGCTCCCACGCCGGGCGGCCATTGGCGAAACGGTCCTCGATCACCCACTGGATGAAACTCTCGGCCATCAGCGCGGCAGGGTCGTCCAGGCCCGTCGCAGCCTTCACGCGTTCGACCACTTCGGCCGTGGGGCGCGGCGTGATGCGGTCCACCATCGCGTTGGGGCTGGTGGTGTGGGCCGTCACCCAGTCCAGCAGCCGGGCATCGCCCACGCGCTCGATGAACTGCAGCAGGCCGGCGCGCGAACGGTCGCCGTTGTGGCGCAGGTTGTCGCAGCACAGCAAGGTGACGCCGCCCGCACCGCGCGCCATGCGCTCGCGCAGGATCGCGGTGAGCGCGCCGTAGACCGTGCTCCCGGGCCGGCCGGAGCGCGCCGCCGCGAGATCGTTCTCGACATCGGCGACCGTCAAGTCCAGCTTGTTGGCGGCATCCAGGTAGTAGCCCGCCTCGGTCACGGTGAAGGAGACGATGCGCGTGTTGACGTCGGCGCCGCGCGAGACCAGGCCGGTAAGCTGTGCGTCCCAAGGTACCACCATGCGGATGGAGGCGATGCGGTCGTACCGGCGCTCGCCGGCCGGCGTCACCGTCTCCAGGGTGTAAGCGCCGCCCTGGGCCCGCAGCGCGGCGATGGTCTCGGCCATGTCGGGGCGGATGTTGCCGGCCGTCAGCACCCAGCCGCTGTCGCCGGCATCCTGCAACTGCTGCAAATAGACCGCCTGGTGGGCGCGGTGGAACGAGCCCAGCCCGAGATGCAGCATCACGAACGGGGTGAGAGAAACGGGTACGGAAGCGGGAACTGCCATTTGTCTTCTCAAGTTTGTTCTTGTGAGCGGTCCATTGCGCCGCGCGCCGCCGGCGCTGTACGCGACCCGCGAAGCATGAAATGGGCTGTCATTGCGGGCTTGACCCGCAATCCAGGTATTTGGCGATCGTCGGAACAGCCTGGATGCCGGATCGAGTCCGGCATGACAAGTCTTGATCGAAAGCGCGTGGCTGAGGCCAGGGCCACCGCGGAACCGGCTTTGCCGGGCCGCCGGTGGCGCCCCCTGAGGGGGAGGCGGCCGCAGGCCGCTTCGGGGGGGAACTTCATTTCAGTGGGCGACGGGGACCGGCAGGGCGTGGCCCTGCGCGTCGAACAGATGAACCGCGTTGGCGTCCACGTCCACACCCACGTTGTCGCCGGCACGCAGTTGCGTGCGCGTGCTCTGGCGCGAGGTGAGCTGCGCGCCGCCGGAGGTGGTCACGTAAATCAGCGTCTCGGCGCCCAGCGCCTCGACCAGTTCCACACGGCCGTCGAACTGGCCCTTGCCGGCGGCGGTGAGCGTGACGCTCTCGGGCCGCAGCCCGACCACGCCGTCGCCGGGCAGCCGCACGCCCAAGGCGGATTGCAGTTGCGGCAGCACGCCCGCCGACACCACGTTCATCTGCGGCGTGCCGATGAACTGCGCGACGAAGCGGCTGGCCGGACGGTCGTACAGTTCCAGTGGTGTGCCAACCTGTTCGATGCGGCCGTCGCGCAGCACCACCACGCGGTCGGCCAGCGTCATGGCCTCGACCTGGTCGTGCGTCACGTAGATCGTGGTCGCACCCAGCTCGCGGTGCAGCTTGGCGATCTCCACGCGCGTCTGGCCGCGCAGCGCGGCGTCCAGGTTGGACAACGGCTCGTCGAACAGGAACACCTTGGGCGAGCGCACGATGGCGCGGCCGATCGCCACGCGCTGGCGCTGGCCGCCGGACAGCTCGCGCGGCGTGCGCTGCAGGTACGGGCCCAGGTTCAGGATTTGCGCGGCGCGCTCCACCTTCTCCTTGATCACCGCCGGGTCGGCCTTGGCCAGCCGCAGCGCGAAGCTCATGTTGTCGTACACGCTCATGTGCGGGTACAGCGCGTAGCTCTGGAACACCATCGCCAGGTCGCGCTTGGAGGAAGGCAGCTGCGTGATGTCGCGGCCGTCCAGCTCCAGCGTGCCGGCGCTGATCTCTTCCAGCCCCGCGATGAGACGCAGCAGCGTGGACTTGCCGCAGCCCGAGGGGCCAACGAAGACCACGAACTCGCCGCGCTCGATGACGAGGTCGATGCCCTGGATGACGTGGGCCTCGCCGAATTTCTTCTCGATGCCCTTGAGTTGGAGGAATGCCATATGTGTCTCTTGTACGGTTACTTCACGGCGCCGAAGGTGAGGCCTTGCACGAGCTGCTTCTGGCAGAACCAGCCGAACACCACGATGGGCGCGATGGCCATCAGCGACGCGGCCGAAAGCTTGGCCCAGAACAGTCCTTCCGGGCTCGAATAGGAAGCGATCAGCGCCGCCAGCGTGCCGGCCTTGGCGGCGCTCAAGTTGAGCGCCCAGAACGCCTCGTTCCACGACAGCACCAGGCACAACAGGCCGGTGGATGCGAGCCCGCCCATCGCCAGCGGCGCCAGCACCATGCGGCACTCCTGCCACAGCGTGGCGCCGTCCATGCGCGCGGCTTCCAGGATCTCGTGCGGGATGTCCTTGAAGTGCGAGTACAGCATCCACACCATGATCGGCAGGTTGGACAGCGTGAAGACGATGATGAGGCCGGCCTGCGTGTCCAGCAGCGAACTCTTTTGGGCCAGCACATAGACCGGCACCAGCGCTCCGACGGCGGGCATCATCTTGGTGGACAGCATCCACATCAGGATGTCGCGGGTGCGCTTGGTCTTGAAGAACGTCATCGAATACGCGGCGGGCGCGGCGATGGCCAGGCCGATCAGCGTGGACAGCACGCTGGTGATGACGGAGTTCTTGGCGTACAGCAGGTAGTCGCTGCGCTCCTGCACCTCGTGGAAGTTCTCCAGCGTGGGCGAGAAGAAGAACAGCGGCGGCACGTTGATCGCCTGCAGCTCGGTCTTGAAGGCCATCAGGGCCAGCCAACCGAGCGGGAAGAAGATCATCAGGGTGACGACCCAGGCCACGACGGTGCGGGCGGCCAGCGCGTAGCTGAAGCGGTAGGGAGTGTTCATGGTCAATCGAGGTTCTTGCCGACCATGCGGATCAGGAAGACAGCGGCGATGTTGGCCAGCAGCACCGCGAACAACGCGCCGGCCGACGCGACACCGGCGTCGAAGTTGAGCAGCGCCTGCTTGAAGATCAGGAAGGCGATGTTGGTGCTGGCGTCGCCGGGCCCGCCACCGGTGGTGGTGAAGATCTCGGCAAACACGCTCATCAGGAAAATCATCTCGATCATGATCACCACGGCGATCGACCGGCCCAGGTGCGGCAACACCATGTAGCGCAGCTGCTGGAAGTAGTTGGCGCCGTCCATGCGTGCGGCCTCCAGCTGCTCCCGGTTCATCGACTGCAGGGCGGTGATGAAGATCAGCGTGGCGAACGGGAGCCACTGCCAGGCGACCATGATGATCACGCTGAAGAGTGGCAAATCGGTGAGCCAGTCCACCGGCGTCGCGCCGAAGAAGATCCAGACCTGCGCCAGCACGCCGTAGATCGGGTTCATCATCATGTGCTTCCACAACAGCGCATTGACGGTGGGCATCACGAAGAAGGGCGAGATCAGCAGCAGCCGCACGATGCCGCGCCCCGGGAAAGGCGCGTCGATCAGCAGGGCCAGCGCGACGCCGCCGACGACGGTGATGACGATCACGCTGCCCAGGAGCAGCAGCGTGTTCCACACCGCTGTGGCGAACGAAGGGTCGGTGACGAAGAACTCGTAGTTGTCCAGCCCCGCCCAACCGATCACCTCCGGCTGTATCAGGTTGTAGCGGATCAGCGAGAAATAGATGGTCATCAGCAGCGGCACGATCATCCAGAGGAAGAGCGCACCCACTGCGGGCGCCATCAGCGCGCGAGGCAAGAACCGGGTCATCGAGAATTCGCCTTGCTGTTGCCGTTCGGATTACTTGTAGTACCCGGCCTTCTTCATCTCGCGCTCGGCCGCGTTCTGCGAGGCCTTCAGCGCCGCGTCCACGGTCGTCTTGCCCGCCAGCGCCGCGCTCATCTGCTGGCCCACGGCGATGCCGATGGACTGGAACTCGGGGATGGCGGCGAACTGCACGCCCACATACGGGCTCTTGGGCAGCGTGCTGTCGTTCGGGTTGGCGGTGTCGATCGCGGCCTTCTCGGCGGGCGCGAACTTGGCGGCCTTCAGGAAGTCGGCGTTGGCATAGGTGCTCTTGCGCGTGCCGGTCGGCACCGTCCCCCAGCCGTTGGTCTTGCCGACCAGCTGGATGTATTCCTTGGACGTCGCCCAGTCGATGAACTTCTGTGCTTCAGCCGACTTCTTGGAACCCGCGGGGATCGCGAGCGACCAGGCCCACAGCCAGTTGGCACCCTTGGGCGTCACTGCCGTCGGCGCTTGCGCGTAGGCCACCTTGTCGGCCACCTTGGACTGCTTGGGGTCGCTGATGAAGCTGGCCGCGATGGTCGCGTCGACCCAGGCGCCGCACTTGCCGGCGTTGAACAGGGCCAGGATTTCATTGAAGCTGTTGGCCGACGAACCGGGCGGGCCGTAGTTCTTCAGCAGGTCCACGTAGAAGTTGATCGCGTCCTTCCAGGGCTGCGATTCGAGCTGCGGCTTCCAGCTGTTGTCGAACCACTGGCCGCCATGGGTGTTGACCAGCGTCGACAGGAAGGCCATGTTGTCGCCCCAGCCCGGCTTGCCGCGCAGGCAGATGCCGTACACGCCTTCCTTGGGGTTGTGCACCTTGGCCGCGAAGTCCTTCACCTGCGCCCAGGTCGGCTTGTCGCTCAGCGTCACGCCGGCCTTGTCGGCCAGGTCCTTGCGGTACATCAGCATCGAGCTCTCGCCGTAGAACGGCGCGGCAAACAGCTTGCCGTCGACCGACAGGCCGTTGCGGATCGCGGGCAGGATGTCTTCCACGTCGTAGGCCGCAGTGGGCTTCAACTCCTGCAACCAGCCCTTTTTTCCCCAAATCGGCGTTTCGTACATACCGATGGTCATCACATCGAACTGCCCACCCTTGGTGGCGATGTCGGTCGTCACGCGCTGACGCAGCACGCCTTCCTCCAACGTAACCCACCTAAGCTTGATGTCGGGGTTGGCGGCTTCGAAGTTCTTGCCGAGCTTCTGCATCTCGATCATGTGGCCGTTGTTCACGGTGGCGATGACCAGTTCGGTGGCTGCTTGGGCGGCGCAGGACAGCGCCAGTGCGGCGCCTAGCGCCAGAGTCGCTTTCAATTTCATGTGTTGTCTCCTGAAAACCGGTGGGGGTTGCGGCGCAAGATGGGTCTCACGCCGACAGTTGAACGATAGGTGTTTCGGGCTAAGCAACCGATACTGGGCTGAGCCTTGCCTATACTTCAATTCGCATAGAGCTTAGGGATTTCACCAGCTTGTGCGATTCCGTATACCTCAGGGGGGGGTGATCGGAGCTGACGGAGCGATGCGCTTGCTCGAGAGCAGGCGATGCCGTGCAGACCCAGAAAGCCAGCCAGGAGCCGCGCCAATCGTCGCTCTCGCTACCGTCCAGCTTCTCGGGATACGTCCTGGGGTGCAGCGAACTGACCGTAGGTGGAGGTGAATTCCAGGCTTCGAACTACCGTCAACCGGGCCCCCAATCAATCTATTGCAGCATTGACGCTGCTCTGCACCGCCCGTCGCAACGCGCGTGGGAATACAGCGCGGGATCGTAGTCGGAGCATCGACAGGCTTGAGCCGGCATTTCAGGATGTCGCAATGCAACACGCGAGTACCCGCGACCAAGGCCAGTTGTCGACAAGTCGAAGAGTGCATCGCGTGCGGGGAATGGCACGACATCACTCGCCTCTTGACTATTGGATCCTAATAGTGGCTTCAATTGCTCAAGCCCTGATGGTCAGCACATCAGCGCACCCAAACAGGGGTCGCGCCTTACCAAACACCGGCGCCACAGGCGTCGAGGTAGAACGCGCAAAGCAGTGGAACGCTGAGAGCGGCCTTGTCCGTCTGCGGTTTGGCCGTCGAACGCTCGAGTAAGTTTTTGTTGCCAGGCGTCGAATCGCAACCAGCGTTTACAAAACCCGATGTCGAGCCCTCGGCATCGCCGGTCGCCGATTCGATCATCGTTTGCCTTTTAAGCCGCCGGACAATCTGGCTGGTATGGGCGCACCAGGAGGCCTGATGGCACGAAAACAAGATTTAGAACCGAGGGACGAAAGTCGGCGATTCGCACTGAAGGCGCTTGGCGCAGTTGGACTGGGCGCGGCGTTGTCCGCCTGCGGCGGAGCCGAGAAGAGAGGAAGCATCCGCGTCGTCAACGCGCTTGCCAGCCGGCACGCAATTGACGTTTACAACGGCAACACCCTGCTGTTCTCGTCGATTGCCGCGGGCGACGCTTCGTCCGGCAAGGAAGTGGACAACACCAGCGTCGGACTCAACGTTCGCGATGCCGGTGGCAGCGTCAACGCCATGGAGCGCACCCTCAGCCTCAATGAAGACCATCGCACGACGGCAATCGTGTCAGGCACAGACAACAATCTCGGGCTTTCCACTTTCGTCGAGAACGAAGGCGCGCCGGATGGCGGCTACGCCAAGCTGCGGCTGATCAACACGCTCCAAAGCGGCGATGCGCTTGACCTGTACCTCACCACGAGCGGGGATGACCTTTCCTCCCAATCGCCAGTGGTCAGCAACATTGGCAAAGGCGCAACCAGCAGCTTCCGCACGTTGGCGAATGGCACTTACCGCCTGCGCTTGACCACCAGTGGCGACAGGAATGAAGTGCGCCTGGACGTGGCTTCTTTCACCGTGACTGACAAGCAGGTTGTGACCTTCTTGGCGACGCCGACGGCAAGCGCCACGCTGGCCAACGGGCTGTCCCTCGTGCAGGGAGGCGCAGCTACGCGCCATGCGAACACCCACGGCCGGGTGCGTTTCGTCAACGGAGCGTCGGCAGACGCTACGGCGCAGGCATCGGTGGACGGCGTGTCGCGCGCTACCGTCGGCGGCTGGGGCGTCGGCTCATACAGCCTCATCCAGGAAGGATCGCGCACGATCACGTTCCACTTCAACTCGCAGGACTATTCGCAGCAGTTTGGGTTTGAAGCCGGCACTGATCGGACGGTCGCCCTGGCATCGCAGAACGGCACCGTGTCGATCGTCACTGCTACCGATGAAAACTTGCCGTCCGCTACCAGTGACCGGTTCAAGATGCGACTGGTGAATCTGGCCGAGGGCATTGGCTCCGTCCAGCTCACCTACAACTCCGGCTCGGTTATCGCCGACTACACGACCTCCGGGCAGTTCTCGGCCTATCGTGACTTTACGTCGGGCACATACGACTTCAAGGCCACTGCGGGCGGATTGACCGGGACTATCGAGGACGCATCGGTCGCGTCATCCGCGGTCTATTCGGCGTTCGTCTTCGGCGTGGGCAGCATCGGCAGCTTTGCGATCATCCGAGACCGCTGAGAATCCCGTCGCTCGACTCACTTCGGCGGACGCTCGGAAGAACGGGCCGCCGACGCCATCGGAAGCCGGCTGTTTGCCAACGACGCTACTACCAGTCTGGTCGGACTCATTGAAGGGGCTGGCCTGGGAACAGGCCGGGCGCGCGTTGGTGCAACGCGGCAACGGGGGCCGCTGCGTGCGGGCCGGGAAATGCCTGGACCGCATTGGCGCTGGCACGCACCAAAGCCACCCAGCCTTGAACCCGGTCGCGCTGCGCCGTCAGTTGTGATTGGCGCGCGGAAAGCAAGAATCCGCGTGTCTGCTGCAATTCGGAGAAACTGATTTGGCCAACGCCATATCCGGCGAGAGTTGTTCGCACTAGCGCCTGCGCCTCGACGACACCGGCCCTTGCGAATTGCTCGCGCGAACCGGCCGCCTGTATTTGCACCAGTGCCGACTCAACGTCTCGCGCGGTTTCGCGCAGTACCTGGTTCAGCTTGAACACGGCCTCTTCGTACGCACTGTTCCTTCTTCGAATGGCCGCCTCCCCAACGCCGACGTGGAAGAAGACATCCGATCCCGAGAGACTCAAGCGCGGATAGCGGTCCGCGCTGGCACCAGCGAGTGCCACGTACGCAGCTTCCACCTTCCGCGCCGATGCCACCACAGCCGGGTGACGGGGAAGCAGGATCGATGGCGGAGCCACCGCGCTTTGCGGAGGGATCGGTATCGCTGTTCGCGTGAGGGGGCCATCGAGATTCATCGCAGCGATCACGTCGTCCGGATGCAACCCGGTCAGGGCTCCCAGATTGTGCAGCTTGAGCGTGCACTGGCTTTCGGAGTCGGTTGCGGCGACACGCGCATTGGCCACACTCACGATCGCACGTTGCAGCTCCGTCCTTCGCACGACCTCGAC
This sequence comes from Burkholderiaceae bacterium, assembly GCA_035476635.1. Classification (GTDB taxonomy): domain Bacteria; phylum Pseudomonadota; class Gammaproteobacteria; order Burkholderiales; family Burkholderiaceae_C; genus DATILI01. Next base: position 13,388 of record DATILI010000042.1, read on the forward strand.
GCCCAGCCTGTCGCGCTCGGTTTCGATGTCGGCTACGCGCGACTGCACATCCTCCATAAGCTGCTGTGCGGCCAGCACACAGGCACGCAGCGCGACGGCGCCCTCCGCCACATCGGCCTGCAGGCCGAGGCGAAAAGGCGCCTCTTCAACCTCAAGACCAGTTGCCGGTACGGTGGATTGACGCGACGCGGATGCCATCAACGCATCAATACCCGCATCGTTCAGGCTGCGCCACCAGTCCTCGCGCGGGTGCACTTGCGCAGTGATAGAAGCCTCTCGCCACTGGGCGGCCACATTTGGCGGAGGCGCCTCGACCGGCGGTTGAATTGCACACCCGGCCAAGGGGACAGCAACGGCAAGAACGGTCCGGCGCATGGCCGCGGCACCTAAGCGCCCGATTCGGTGCATCGCGATGTGAAGCGCGAAGTCCTTGGCGGTGACACGGACTGGGCCGTCCTCCAGAGTCGTGACGGATGGTTCGGCCGAATTGGCTGTAATTTGTTCATGCATGCGGCAATCCTCAGCCTGCCCGCATGACCTGGTGTGTCTGGCATGTCACCGGCAGTGATTTTCTTTTGCCGCTTTCCTTCCAGCAAAGAAACATTACATTTCACCCAGGCCCCGGCGGTCGGGGACGACTATCGTTCAAGCGCAAGAAAGATGTGTATGGCCCTCAACGGCGAAACCCCCTGCGTGTTGGTGGTCGATGACGACCACGAAATCCGAACCCTGCTGACGCAATTCCTGGAAAGGAACGGCGTTCGCGCCCATTTCGCATCGGGCGGACCCCAGATGTTCAGTGCGCTGCGCGACACCCGCGTCGATCTCGTGGTCCTTGACGTCATGATGCCGGGAACGGATGGGATCAGCCTGCTGCGCCAACTGCGCTCCGGCCCGCGCCATGCCGACCTGCCTGTGGTCATGCTGACAGCCCGGACTGACGCGATGGACCGCATCCTCGGCCTCGAAATGGGGGCCGACGACTACGTGCCAAAGCCCTTCAATCCTCGCGAACTGCTTGCCCGCATCAAAGCAGTCCTGAAGCGCACATCGGCCGGGAAACAGTTGGCGGCACCCGACGTCACCACTTACGTCTTCGACAGTTGGCGTCTTGACTCGCAAAAGATGCAATTGACAGACCCGGAAGGCAGCCCAGTCGCGCTCACTTCCGCCGAGTACCGGCTTCTGCTCGCGTTTGTTCAGGCACCCAACCGCGCAATCACCCGGGAGTACTTGCTGCACGTGACGCAAGGGCGGGAATTTGAAGCATACGACCGCAGCGTCGACGTTCTCCTCAGCCGCGTCCGATCGAAGCTGCGCGACAACGCCAAGTTGCCCGAACTGCTCAAGACCGTAAGAGGGGTGGGCTACACCTTTACCCCTACGGTGACGACGCAGTGATCGTGCCGAAATTGGCGATTCTCGATACGCTGTTCGGGCGCGTGGTGCTGATTGTGATCATCGGTCTGGCTGCCGGCTATGTTCTTAGCGCGACATTCGTTTGGCGTGAGATGCGTGGCGATATGTTCCGGATCAGCGTGCAGGAGGTTGCACGCCACGTTGACGCGGCATTTCGAATCGCTCGGGCGCTTCCGGACCTGAGCGCTCAGAGTGCGCAGGATGCACTCTCGACCCCGGAGATCGCGGTGTCGCTGCAGGGTGAAGCCGCAGGCGTCCTCGAAGGCACTGCAGGAGACGACGCCTTTTCTTCCATCCTCGCCTCCGCCATCCGCTCGCGCATTCCAGGTGTCGAGTCAGTCTCAGTGAATGTAGCCCACGTAACAATACTTGGCCCGGGGCCGGACAGTTCGGTCGATGGCGCCGGCGCCGTGTTCGGTGCGGTGCAGCTGCAGTTCACCGCGAGCGCGCGGCTCGGTGAGCTTGCGCTGCATTTCGCCTCTCGGCCAAACCCGCTCGGCGCAGCCAGGCTGGCGCCGCCACCCGCGCTCGGGGAAATCACGATCCGCCTCATAGCAGTCCTGCTTTGCGCCCTCGTAGCGGCCAAAGTGGTGACGCGGCCGTTCGCCGATATTTCAGCCAGCCTGGCGCAACTGGGAGACGACGTTTCTCGTACCGCCCTGGATGTCCGGGGGCCGGTGGAAGCCAGACGGTTGGCATACAGCTTCAACGAGATGAGGGCCCGCCTGCTGCGCATCATCGAACAGCGCACAGGGCTGCTGGCCGCGATCTCCCATGACTTGCGCACCCCCCTGACCCGGGCGCGGCTGCGCGCCGAATTCCTGGAGGACGGGGAGCACAAGGACAAACTTATTGAACACCTTGATGACATGCAGCAACTGCTGGAGCTGACGCTCGACTACACCCGGGCCCAGATTCCTCGCGCCGATTTCGTGCCAGTAGATCTGCTGCAAGTGCTCGGAGAAGCCAGGAAGTCACTGGCCGAACGAGGCGCTGACGTCCACATCAACGCGGAAGCCGTGAAGGTCATCGGCGAGCCCTTTGCACTCAAGCGCTGCTTTGTGAATCTTCTCGACAACGCTGTGAAGTACGGTAAGCGTGCCGAGGTGACGGTGCGAGTAGCCGAAGGCGGCGGCGAGGTCGTGATTGAGGATCGAGGACCAGGCATCCCACAGCATCTGCTAGAGGCTGTCCTGGAGCCATTCGTAAGGGTGGAACCGTCCCGCAATCGGGATCACGGAGGCATCGGGCTCGGCTTGACGATTGCGCGCGACGTGATCGCGGCGCACAAGGGGCGCCTGACACTGTCCAACGCGCAGCCGGATGGTGGACTGTGCGTGCGCGTGTGGCTGCCGAGCTGACACCTGCTACGCGCCGGGCGATGGCGCTCTGGGGTCTGCTGCGCCTCGGCGCGCAGCTCGCGCCTAAGCGCGAGAATGCTCTTGCCAGCTCTCACATCTGGGCGTCAGCAATTCAGCCCATCGGCGTGGCGCCGCTTTCATCTGATCGCGTTCGGCTTTTCGCAATGTCATTAGGGGAGTACCCCCCGCAGCGCGGCCTTTAGCACCGGGAAGGCAACGGGCTTGCGCAGGTGCATGGAGAAGCCCAGGGCAGCTGTGCGCCTGCGGGTCTCGGCATCGTCCCAGGCGGAATAGGCGATCAGCGTCGGTGCAGGCGAAAGCTGCCTTAGCACGGCAGCCGCCTCAAACCCGTCCATGACGGGCATGCCTAGGTCGAGCACGACTGCGTCGTAGCGCACCCGGGTTGCCTCTCGGACGGCCTCCAGCCCGTTATGGACCGTGCTGGTCCGGTGACCTTCGAGTTCGAAGAGATCGGACAAGGTGCTCGCCGCGTCGTGGTTGTCGTCGACCACCAGGATGCGAAAACTTCGCTGGTGCTGTTCGTCGTTGTGCATGGTGTACTCCTTGAGTTACCAGAGTTGTCAGGGCTGACTACCGCCGCATCGGAACGCTCACGACTTGTTCAGACCTTCCTTAGAAACTTTCACAGGCCCTTCGAGCGTCGAAAGGGACATCACACCCGCTGACTTTCAGCTTCAGGTATTTCTGCGCTGCGACACGTCGGTGTCCCAGTTCCAAGCTTTGCTGCAGAAGTGTCTGCAGTGCTGCGTTCGAGGCATTCCGGGAATCCCGACTCGAGTCGAATGTCGAGGGGGGATTCGATCGGCACCACATGCGGCGGCAATCCTCCGACCCAACAAGTCATGATGGGCGCGTGATGCCGCGATGCTTCACTCATGTGGGTCCGGCCGAAAGCTTTCAAACGGCAGCGGGCGCCAACTGCACGTCATTGGCTGCCAACTATCGCCCGGTTACCAAGGGGTGCGGCCACCGGGACCCTGAAGGTTCATGTAGCGATGCATGCCTTGAACCTTACCCGAATGCATTCGGACCATCTCGATCGCCACAACGGACGCGGGCAGTTCGGTCATGACCTTGCGGCCCTTGTATGCGTCACGTTTGATCGTCTTGTGATGCATTTCGATCATGCAGGCCGGCACAAAGCAGGTTTCCGTC
>DATILI010000043.1:0-8020 GCA_035476635.1 Burkholderiaceae bacterium
GGGGCATGAGCATTACGTACAAAGACGCGGCAGGCATCCAGGGCATGCGCGCCGCCTGCAAGCTGGCCTCCGAGGTTCTCGACTACCTCACACCGTTCGTGAAAGTGGGGGTCACCACCAAGGAAATCGACCGCCTGGCGAACGAATACATGGTCAAGGTCCAGGGCACGACCTCGGCCACCCTGGGTTACCAGCCGCCCGGTTACCCGCCCTACCCGGCTTCGCTGTGCACCTCGCTGAACCACGTGGTGTGCCATGGCATCCCCAACGAGAAGCCGCTGAAAAAGGGCGACATCCTGAACATCGACGTCACCGTCATCACCAAGGACGGCTGGTTTGGCGACAACAGCCGCATGTACGTCATCGGCGATGCGTCCATTGCGGCCAAGCGCCTGTGCGCCGTCACCTATGACGCCATGTGGCACGGCATCGTGCAGGTCAAGCCCGGCGCGCGGCTGGGCGATATCGGCTGGGCGATCCAGAAATTCGCCGAGAGCAATGGCTACTCGATCGTGCGCGAATTCTGCGGCCACGGCATCGGCCAGACGTTTCATGAAGAGCCGCAGGTGCTTCACTACGGCAAGCCCGGCACCCTGGAAGAACTCAAGCCCGGCATGACCTTCACGATCGAGCCCATGATCAATGCAGGCCGCAAGGAGATCAAGGAGTTTGGCAACGACGGCTGGACCATCGTCACCAAGGACCATTCGCTCTCCGCCCAGTGGGAGCACACCGTGCTGGTCACCGAAACCGGCTACGAAGTGCTCACGCTTTCCGCCGGCAGCCCTGCGCCGCCAGCCTTCGTTGCCGCCTAACCACATGCTGCGCCGCGTTGCGCCCGAGCGCATGGAGCCATCGCAGTCGCTGCGCGAGTACTACCGGGCCGAGAAGGCCGGCGTGATGCAGGCCGTGCAATCCACCGGGGCCAGCACCCGCGGCATTCGCAGTGCGCTGCAAATGCTCGCACGCCTGGCCGACCAGACCCTGCGCGTGCTGTGGCAAAACGCGGGCTTCGACAAACCGTTCGCCCTGGTCGCGGTGGGCGGCTTTGGCCGCGGCGAAATGTTCCCGCACTCGGATGTGGACGTGCTGCTGATGCTGCCCGACGACAGCAATGCCGATACGGATGGCCCGCTCAAGGCCCGCATCGAAGCCTTCATCGGCAGCTGCTGGGACACGGGCCTGGAGATCGGCTCCAGCGTACGCACCGTTTCCGAATGCCTGGCCGAAGCCGAAAAGGATGTGACGGTGCAAACCTCGCTGCTGGAGTCGCGCTTGATCACGGGCGACGCCAAGCTGTTCGCGCGGTTTCGCAAGCAGTTCCGCAGTGCGATGGACCCCATGGCCTTTTTTGTGGCCAAGACGCTGGAGATGCGCCAGCGCCACAACAAGTTCGAGAACACCCCGTATTCACTGGAGCCCAACTGCAAGGAATCGCCCGGTGGCCTGCGCGACTTGCAGGTCATCCTTTGGGTCGCGAAGGCGGCGAGCTTCGGCAAATCCTGGGACGAACTCGCGCGCAACGGCCTGGCCACGCCGTTCGAGGTGCGACAGATCAAGCGCAATGAAGCACTTTTGAGCCTCATCCGCGCGCGCCTGCATCTACTCTCGCACCGGCGCGAAGACCGGCTGGTGTTCGACCTGCAGACGGCCGTGGCCGAATCGTTCGGCTACCGTTCGCAAACACCCGAGGCAGCCCGCCTCCCCGGAAAGCAGCAAGGGCACGATGGCCCACGGGCCATCGTGCGTGCGAGCGAAGCGCTGATGCGCCGCTACTACTGGGCGGCCAAGGCGGTCTCGCAGCTCAACCAGGTCCTGCTGCTCAACATCCAGGAGCGGCTGAACCCCTCCACTCGCGAGCTCAGGCCGATCAACGAGCGCTTCTTCGAGAAGGCCGGCATGATCGAGGTGGCCAGCGACGACCTGTACCTGCGCGAACCCCACGCCATCCTTGAAACCTTTTTGGTCTACCAGACCACGGTCGGCATCAAGGGCCTGTCGGCACGTACCTTGCGGGCGCTGTACAACGCCCGCAACGTGATGGACGGCAAGTTCCGCAACGATCCCGCCAACCACGCCACCTTCCGCAAGATGCTGCTGCAGCCCGAGGGCATCACGCATGCGCTGCGCCTGATGAACCAGACCTCCGTGCTGGGGCGCTATCTGTGGGTGTTTCGCAAGATCGTCGGCCAGATGCAGCACGACCTGTTCCACGTCTACACGGTGGACCAGCACATCCTCATGGTGTTGCGCAATATGCGGCGCTTCTTCATTGCCGAGCATGCGCACGAATACCCGTTCTGCTCGCAGCTTGCGGCCGGCTGGGACAAGCCCTGGATCCTGTACGTGGCCGCACTGTTCCATGACATCGCCAAGGGCCGCGGCGGCGACCATTCGGAACTTGGCGCGCGCGACGTGCGGCGCTTTTGCAAGCAGCACGGCCTCGCCAGCGACAAGGCCGGCCGCGAGGACGTCAAGCTCATCGAATTCCTGGTGCACGAGCACCTGACCATGAGCCGGGTTGCCCAAAAGGAAGACCTGAGCGACCCGGCGGTGATCAACGCTTTCGCCAAGCGCGTGGGCAACGAGCGCAACCTGACGGCGCTGTATCTGCTGACCGTGGCCGATATCCGCGGCACCTCGCCCAAGGTCTGGAATGCCTGGAAAGGCAAGCTGCTGGAAGACCTGTACCGCTACACGCTGCGTACGCTTGGCGGCCGCGCGCCCGACCCCGATGCCGAGATCGAGGCGCGCAAACGCGAAGCGCTGGTGATGCTGGCGCTGTATGCCCAGCCGTTCGAGGCCCACAAGGCCCTGTGGGACACGCTGGACGTGGGCTACTTCATGCGCCACGACGCGGCCGACATTGCCTGGCATACCAAGCAGCTCTCGCGCTACGTGGGCCGCAAGGACGGCGACAACCCCGCCACCCAGCAGCCACCGCGCAAGGCCATCGTGCGCGCACGCCTGTCTCCAGTCGGCGAGGGCCTGCAGGTGATGGTCTATACGCCGGACCAGGCTGACCTGTTCGCCCGCATCTGTGGCTACTTCGACCATGCGGGCTTCAGCATCGTCGACGCCAAGGTGCACACCGCGAAGAACGGTTATGCGCTGGACACATTCCAGGTCGTGACCTCGGTGCTGCCCGAGCACTATCGCGAACTCACCAGCATGGTGGAAAGCGAGCTGGACCGCACCATCGAGAAGGCGGGCCCACTGCCGCCGCCCAGCCGCGGCCGTGTCTCGCGCCGCGTCAAGAGTTTTCCAATCGCGCCGCGCGTGGACCTGCGCCCCGACGAGAAAGCCCAGCGCTGGCTGCTCAGTATTTCAGCCAGCGACCGGTTGGGCCTGCTCTACCTGGTGGCGCGCGTGCTGGCCAAGCACAATCTGAGTTTGCAACTGGCCAAGGTCACCACCCTGGGTGAGCGCGTGGAAGACACGTTCCTGATCCATGGCCCGGAGCTGCAGCACAACAAGGCGCAGATCGAAATCGAAACCGAGTTGCTCGAGGCACTGGCGGCGACCTGAGACTTTCTAGGCGTCGATCACGCGGCGCGTGAACGCCTCCAGGTAGTCCATCAACGCATTCGCGCCCTGGATCGCGTCCGCCTCGCTGCCGGTTGCGATGCCCTTGGCAAGCTCCGCATGGCAGCGGGCCCCCTCCCTGATTTCGCCCTCGTGCTGATAGGCATACCAGAAGCGGCGGCATTGGGTCACCAGTGGCAGCACGGCGGTCACGGCTGAAGCATTGCGGCAGGCGGCGTGATTGACGAAATCCAATTCGTGGTCCGCCTTCATGTAGCCCTCCAGATTGCCGCGTGCGGCCGCCGCGACCATTCTCTGGGCACTGTCCACAATCTCGCTGCGCTGTGCTGCCGTGGCCCTGCGCGCCGTGCAGGCCGCAATCAGTTGCTCCAGGACGCGGCGGGTATGGATCACATCCAGGTGGTTGGCCAGGTCGATCGGCGACACCAGCAGGCCGCGCCGCGGCTGCTGCACCACCAGGCCGATGGACATCAAGCGCATCAGCGCCTCGCGCACGGGCGTGCGCCCCACCTGGATGGCCTCTGAAATTTCAGCCTCGACGATGGGGCTGCCGGGCGGCAGGCTCATCGTGGAGATCATGGCTTCGATCTCGACGTAGGCGATATCAGCCTCGCGGCGCTTGGCCGTGCCGGCGGCTTTCTTGATGGCGGCTTTCTTGTTCACGAGCGTCCCTTTGGTCCCTTTGTCTCCTGCATCTTCAAAGCTCGAAAGAGCTATCGAAAGACCTATTGCAATCCTAGCATACCTGTAATATATTTGAAATATTCTTATTGAAGAAAGCCGGTTACATGAACCTCATTTCACGTTGGGTGCTCAGCGCCTCCGCAGGCATCCTGCGCATCGAGCGCTTGCTGCTGCTGTTCATGATGGCGCTGTTGGTTGCGCTGATTCTCCTGAACGTGGTGACGCGCTACGGCGGCATGCCGATCTACTGGGTGGATGAAGCAGCGGTGTACTCGGTTGTCTGGCTGACCTTCATTGGTGGCTCGGCGATGACGCGCTTGCGCCTTGACTTCGCCGTGACCATGCTCACCGACGCCCTCGGCCCGAAGGCGGCCAAGGCGGCCAAAGTGGCGGCCGCGGGCGGCGTGCTCTTCTTCGGCTGCGCGATGCTGGTGATGTGCTGGCTGTGGATGGACCCGATCGGCATCGCCCGGTATGGTTTCGACGCGAAGGAGTACGCAGCCAACTCCTTCAACTTTCTCTACACCGAAACCACCCAGACCCTGAACTGGCCCACCTGGCTGCTGCAGGTCATCCTGCCGATCTTCTCGCTGACCTTCAGCATCCACGCGCTGGCCAACCTGATCGAGGACATCGGCCTGCAACCCAGGCGCGCCAACGTGGATTTCCACATCGCCAGCAACACGGAAGCGGTGACCTGACATGCTGACCACAATCGTCTTTCTCGCGATCATGCTGGTGGGCGTCCCGATCGGGATCTGCCTGTGCCTGTCCGGTATCTTTTACATCGCCAACTCCGGCAATCCATTGCTGTTCCAGTCGTTCCCGGTGCAGATGTTCGGCGGCGTGGACAGCTACGGCCTGATCGCCATTCCGCTGTTCATCCTGATCGGCGAAATCATGAACGGCGGCGGCATCACGCGGCGGCTGGTGGAGATGGCCATGGCGTTCGTCGGCTCCATCAAGGGCGGCCTGGCCTATGTGAACATCCTGGCCAACATGCTGGTGTCCTCCATCATCGGCTCGGCCACCGCGCAGGTGGCGATCATGGCCCAGATCATGGTCCCGCAGATGGAGAAGGCGGGCTACGACAAGACCTTTGCCGCGGGCCTGACCGTCTACGGCGGCATGCTCGGGCCGATCATCCCGCCGTCGGTGATGTTCGTCGTCTACAGCGTGCTGGCGCAGGTGGCGGTGGGCGACATGCTGATCGCCGGCATCCTCCCCGGCATTTTGCTGACCGTCCTGTTCTTCATCGTGATCGCCTGCATGGGCCTGATCTATGACTACCCGCGCAGCGAGAGGAAGACCTTGCGCGAACGCACGCGCACCTTTGTCCACGCCTGCCCCACGCTGCTGATCCCGATCGTGATCGTGGGCTCCATCCTCGGCGGCTTTGCCAACCCGACCGAGGCGGCCGCGGTAGGCGCCGTTTCCGCCGCGCTGGTCGGCCGCTACGTCACCAAGGAATTCAGCTTCCGCCAGATTCCGGAAATGCTCATCAAGTCGAGCATCTACTCGGCCATCGTGCTGTTCCTGGTCGCGGCGGCCGCAGTGTTTTCGTGGATCCTGATCTTCGGCAAGGTACCGCAGGCCGCGGCGGCCTGGATCCAGACGGTTGCCAAGGACCCGGTCAGCTTCCTCTTGATCACCAACGTGCTGCTGCTGGTCATCGGCACCGTGATCGACGGCATCCCGGGGCTGATCATGACCGTGCCCATCCTGCTGCCCATCGCCACCGAGGTGTATGGCATCGATCCACGGCATTTCGGCGTGGTGGTGGTGATCAACCTGGTGCTCGGCCTGATGTCGCCGCCGGTGGGCCTGAGCTTCTTCGTCGCCTCGGCCGTCACCGGCGCCAAGCCCGGAAAGATGTTCATCGTGACCCTGCCCTTCTTCGTGATCTGCTGCGTGGCACTGGTCCTGCTGTCCCTGTTCCCCAGCCTTTCGCTGGCCCTCATCAAGTAAGTAAGTCAAGTAAGTTTTTTCACCCCAACTGGAGCTTGTTGTATGCGTATCTCTCGTCGACAGTTCGTCACGGCCGCGGCCGGCGCCACGGCCACTTCCTCCCTCGTCTTCAGCCCGGCGCTGCGGGCGCAGACTGCCAAGGAATTTCGCCTGGGCCTGATCACGCCGGCCGGCCATTCCTGGAACCGTGCGGCCCTGCAATTCGGCGAAACCTTGAAAAAGGAAACCGATGGCCGACTCAGCATCGTGGTGTTCCACTCCGGCCAACTCGGCAACGAGCCCGCGATGATGCAGCAGTTGCAGTCCGGCGCGCTGGACATGGGCTGGATTCAGGCAGCGGAGCTCGGCTCACGCGTGGCCAGCGTCGCTGCGATCAACGCGCCCTACCTGGTGCGCTCCACCGCCAGCGTCGCCAAGCTGGCGCGCCACCCCGCGGCGCTGCGCCTGCTGGACGCGTTGCCGCGCGAGACCGGCACGGTCGGCCTGGGCTGGGGCATCACCGGCATGCGCGCGGTGTTCGCCACCAAGGCCATCGCCAGCCCGAACGATCTCAAGGGCATGAAGCTGCGGATCAACCCCACGCCGGTCTACCGCGATTTCTACCAGTCCCTCGGCGCCGCGCCCACGCCGATCCCGACGCCTGCCGTGTTCGACGCCATGGCCAACGGGCAGGTCGACGGCCTTGAAGCGGACATCGAGTTCTCATGGAATCAGCGCTTTGACAAGGTCTCCAAGGTCATGCTGCAGATGAATGCGCTGTTCATGCCGTTCGCCCCGCTGGTGTCCGGCCGCGTGTGGCAGACCCTGCCCGACAAGGACAAGGAAATCATCCGCGCCCTCGTCAGGAAGTCGCTGGATGCGCAGATCGATGAGATCGCCAACACCGAGCCTGGCCTCCTTGAAAAATTCAAGGGCACCGCAATCACCATCAAGACCGATCCCGCCTTCGATCCGGATGCGGCGATCCGCGAGTTCGACAAGATCTGGCTGCCCAAGGCTCCCGCGATCGCCGAGCTGCGCAAGATCGGCGCAACGCTGTAGTTCTCCTCCTCTCTCCTTTCAAAGCAAGCAAACATATGACCAGAAAAGTCAATTGGCAGGGCGTATTTCCCGCCGTCACTACCCAGTTCCGAGAAGACATGTCGGTGGACGTCGACGCCACCGTGAAGGTCATGGACGCGCTCATCCAGGACGGTGTCTCCGGCCTCATCGTCTGCGGCACCGTCGGCGAGAACTGCTCGCTGTCCACCAAGGAAAAAATCCAGATCATGGAGGCCGGCAAGGCCACCGCCGAGGGCCGCGTGCCGGTCATTTGCGGCATCGCCGAGTTCACCACCGCCTTTGCCATCGACACGGCCAAGGAAGCGGCGCGCATCGGCGTGGACGGCATCATGGTGATGCCGGCGCTACTGTATTCATCCAAGCCGCACGAGACCGCGCAGCATTTCCGCAGCGTGTCCAAGGCCACGGATTTGCCGGTGATGGTCTACAACAACCCGCCGATCTACAAGAACGACGTGACTCCCGAGATCCTCGCCACGCTGACCGATTGCGAGACCATCGTCTGCTTCAAGGACTCGTCGGGCGACACGCGCCGCTTCATCGACACACGCAACATGGTCGGCGACCGCTTCGTGCTGTTCGCGGGCCTGGACGATGTCGTGGTCGAAAGCGTTGCCATGGGCGCGCAAGGCTGGGTCTCGGGCATGTCCAACGCATTTCCGAAAGAAGGCGAGACACTGTTCCGCCTCGCCAGGCAGGGCCGCTTCGCCGAGGCGATGGCGCTGTACGAGTGGTTCATGCCCCTGCTTCACCTGGACGC
>DATILI010000044.1:0-37545 GCA_035476635.1 Burkholderiaceae bacterium
AACCTGAGCAACGTCACGAACAAGCTCTATGCCGAATCGCTGTACCGCGGCCACTACATCCCGGGCGCAGGCCGCATGCTCCAGGTGGCGCTGACAGCGAAGTTCTGATCCGACGCTGCTTTCACTGCACACAAGGCCGGCCGGTTTTCAGGGTCGGCCTTTCTGCTTCAGAATCCGCAAACCAACGCCATGCTGATCCACATCCCCGCCGTCCTGAACGCCGAGCAACTTCGTGAAGCGCGCCAATTGCTCGCGGATGCTTCCTGGAGCGACGGCCGCGCAACCGCCGGCGCGCAAGCCGCGCAGGCCAAGAACAACGAGCAACTGCCGGCCGACTGCGCCGCGGCGCGTACCCTGCAAGCCATGGTGCTGCGCGCCCTGGACCGCCAGCCCACCCTCTTTTCAGCAGCGCTGCCCAAGCGCGTCTTTCCCCCCAGCTTCAACCGCTACAGCGGCGGCGCCAACTTCTATGGCGAGCACGTCGACCGCGCGGTGCGCTTCATGGGCGACTCCGGGCAGAAGATGCGCACGGATCTCTCCTGTACCTTGTTCCTGTCCGAGCCGGCGGATTACGATGGCGGCGAACTCGTGATCCAGGACGGCATCACGCCGCACCGCATCAAGCTGGCCGCCGGCGACCTGGTTCTATATCCCGGCACCACGGTGCACCAGGTCACGCCGGTCACGCGCGGGCAACGGCTGGCTTGCTTCTTCTGGATCGAAAGCATGGTGCGCGGGAACGAGCAGCGCCGATTGCTGTTCGACATGGACACGCATTTGATGACGCTGCGCAGCGAAGTCGGCGAAACGCATCCGGCCGTGGTGGGCCTGACGGGCACGTACCACAACCTGCTTCGGCTGTGGACCGATACATGAGTTCACCGACGAACGCGCCTGCCTTGGCGCAGTTGCCTGCGGGCGTGGTCACGCTGGCAGACCATGAGGCGCACGCGCGCACCGTCCTGGACGCCAACGCCTGGGCGTACTTCAGCGGCGGCGCGGGTGACGAGATCACCCTGCGTGCCAATCGATGCGCCTGGGACGCGCTGCAACTCCATCCGCGCGTGCTTCGGCCGCTGGCGGGCGGCCATACCCGGACCGAACTGCTGGGCCGCACCTTGGCCCATCCCATCCTGCTGGCGCCGGTCGCGTACCAGCGCATGGCGCATCCCGATGGCGAACTCGCCAGTGCCCATGCGGCGCAGGCGCTGGATGCGGGCCTGGTGCTCAGCAGCCAAGCCAGCGTCGCGCTGGAAAGCGTGGCCGCGGCCATGTTGCGCGGGCCGCGTGACGGACCGTGCGGCCCGCTTTGGTTCCAGCTTTATTGGCAGCACGACCGCGGCTTCCTGCGCGAACTGGTTCAGCGCGTCGAACACGCCGGCTATGAGGCCCTGGTCCTCACGGTCGACGCGCCGACCAGCGGCGCGCGGGACCGGGAGCGGCGTGCCGGCTTTCGCCTGCCCGCCGGTATCTCGGCCGTCAACCTCGCGGGCCAAGCGCCGGTTGCCGCGCCGCCGCTGCAGCCCGGCCAAAGCGCGCTCTTCGACGGCCTGCTGGCCGCCGCCCCGACCTGGGCCGACCTGCAGTGGTTGCAGGGCCAAACGCGCCTGCCGGTGCTGCTCAAGGGCGTGTTGCACGAGGAGGACGCACGCGAGGCCGTGCGGCTCGGCTTGGCCGGGCTCATCGTCTCCAACCACGGCGGGCGCACCCTGGACACCGCGCCGGCCACTGCAGCCGTCTTGCCGCGCATCGTGCAAGCCGTGGCCGGCCAGATGCCGGTGCTGGTCGACGGCGGCATTCGCCGGGGTACCGATGTGCTCAAGGCCACGGCCCTGGGTGCCGCCGCCGTTCTCGTCGGGCGGCCTTGCGTCTTCGGTCTGGCCAATGCCGGCGCGGTGGGCGTGGCTCATGTGTTGCGGCTGCTGCGTGACGAGCTGGAGATCGCCATGGCGCTGTGCGGTTGCGCCACGCTGGCGCAGGCTAGCCCCGCCCTCGTGTTCGATCCGGGAAAACAAGCGGCCTCGGCGTGAAAAAGTAGCACCGTTACGGGAAGTTGCGCGCAGGGTTATTGCAAATGCGACCAATTCGTATTTATAATCAACTCATCTTCAACAGCCAGCCTGAACGCACCGAAGCCGCGCCATGATTGTTTGTGTATGCCACCGGGTATCAGACCGCGAGATCGCCCGCCATGTACGTGCCGGCCTGGGCTTTGACGACATCCAGCTCGAACTTGGCGTGGCCACGCAGTGCGGCCGGTGCGAAGGTTGCGCCCGTGATGTCGTGGCGCAATGCAGCGCGTCCCATCCAGTCGCAGCCTTGCATTGCGATGTCGCAAGCGTTCCGATCCAGCTCGCCAACTCCATCACGGAAGGCAGGGCATGGAATTCCTCTCAACACTTGGCGGCAGCCTGATTCTGGTCGTCGGCTCGGCCTGGTGGATCTTCCGTAAATAGCCCGGTGCGCGCACTCCCGTGTGGCGCCCTGGCTTCTAAACTATGACCTCCCTGTCTTCTCCATCGACTCCCGTGCCCGGATCCAACCGCAACCTCGTGATCGCCGGCAGCGTTGTGCTGTTTCACGTGGTCGCGCTCTGGACACTGCAAAGCGGCCTGTTGCGCCGCGCGATAGAGATCGTCGTGCCGGTGGAGATCCTGAGCGAAATCATCGAACCGCCGCGGCCCAAGGTCGTTCCGCCGCCGCCCGCACCGCCGGTGCCGGTCAAGCAGCCGGTGATCAAGCGAACAGAGCCGGTAGTGCAACCGCCGCCGCAACCGGTGGCGATTGCCGACCCTACCCCCGCCCCAAATGCACCCACCGGCGTGACAACGCCGCAGCCGCCACCGCCGCCGATCACAGCGCCCGTCGCCGCCACGCCGCAGCCGCCCGCGGCGCCGCCGGCGCCACCCAAGATCGAGCTGCCATCCAGCGAGGCCGAGTACCTGCAAAACCCGAAGCCCACTTACCCGGCCTTGAGCAAACGCATGGGTGAACAGGGCAAGGTGATCGTGCGCGTGCAGATCGGCGTGGACGGAACGCCGCTCAAGGCCGAACTCAAAAAATCCAGCGGCTTTGACCGCCTGGACAAGTCCGCGCTGGAGTACGTCATGAAGTGCCGCTATGTCGCCGGGAAGGTGGCTGGCGTTGCGCAAACCATGTGGTACGACGCACCCGTCAATTTTGTTCTCGAATAATTCTCTGGAGTATTTATGGATTCCCAATTCGGCCTCGTCAACGTCTGGACCCAGGGCGACATCGTCACCAAAGGCGTCGCCCTGCTGCTGCTGGGCATGTCGCTGGCCTCCTGGATGGTGATCATCCTGAAGGCGCTGGACCTGCGCAAGCTCTCCGCCCAGGCCAGGGCCACGGAAAGCTTCTGGCACAGTGCCGACTTTGCCGACGGCCTGGACAAATTCGGCACCGACCCAACCAACCCGTTTCGCATCCTTGCCGTGGAAGGCCGCGAAGCCACGGCCCACCACCGCAACGCCAGGCCGCAGCTGCACGACACATTGGATGTGAGCGACTGGGTCACGCGCTGCCTGCGCAACTCCATCGACGACATCACGGCCAAGCTGCAGTCGGGCCTGGCTGTGCTCGCCTCGGTCGGTTCGACCGCCCCCTTCGTCGGCTTGTTCGGCACGGTCTGGGGCATCTACCACGCCCTGTTGTCCATCGGCATGGCCGGCCAGGCCACCATCGACAAGGTGGCCGGCCCCATCGGCGAGGCGCTGATCATGACCGCGCTGGGCCTGGCGGTGGCCATTCCCGCCGTGCTCGGCTACAACGCCCTGGTGCGCGGAAACAAATCGGTGCTGGGCAAGCTCAACCGCTTCGCACATGACCTGCACGCCTACTTCGTGACCGGCGCCCGCGTCAGCGGCAATGGCGCTGCGAACGTGGTGACGCTCAAGAAGGGGGCCTGAGCATGGCCTTCGGAACGCAAGACGAAATCGATGACGTGATGAACGAAATCAACATGACGCCGCTGGTCGACGTCATGCTGGTCCTGCTCATCATCTTCATCATCACCGTGCCGGTCATGAAGCACGCGGTCAATATTGATCTGCCGCGCGCCACCAACCAGCCGCAAGACGCCAAGCCCGAAACCATTCGCCTGAGCGTGGACGGCCAAGGCGCGTACTACTGGAACGAAGGCAGGATCGAAGACACCGCCTTGCCGACGCTGCTCAAGACCGCCGCAGGCCAGAATCCGCAGCCCGAGCTGCACATTCGCGGCGACAAGGCGGTGCGCTACGAACGTGTGGCCCAGGCCATGGCGGCGGCGCAGCAAGCTGGCGTGCGCAAGATCGGTTTCATCACCGAGCCCAACACCAACTAAACCACGGCGCCCTCGCAAATTCCCGCTTCATTTCGCTTGACATTGAATTGCGAATCATTATCATTTAGATAACGCATTCAGTCAGGAATCAATCCATGCAAGTCACGCTCTCCTCCTCTTCTGCACTGAGCCCCAGCACTGGCCTGGCTACCGAGCCGCGCGAATCCGCGGCACGCCAGCTCAGTGCCGCAGCGGTTCAGAGCACTGATCTGCTGCAAGGCAAGAAGGCCGTGGAAATCAACCACAACGGCGCCGTCTACCGCCTGCAAGCCACCAAGCTGGGCAAGCTGATACTGACCAAATAGTTTCATCGTGGGGCGACTCAAGGACTTCCCGTAAGTCTCCAAGGGTCGTTTTTTGCTAGCCAACGGGCTTGCCCGACTAGCCAAGCACTTTTTTCCTCACATCACAAACCGATCGCTGCAATCCCTGCTTTTGCGATCTGCGCATCTTCAGTGGACTTCACGCCGCTCACACCCACGGCGCCCAGGCATTGCCCGTCCTTCATGATGGGCACGCCACCTTCGAGCAGGCCCTTGAGATCCGGCGCGCTGAGGAACGAAACACGGCCGCCATTGACCATGTCCTCGTAGACCTTGCTTTCGCGCCGGCCCAGAGCCGCCGTATTGGCCTTGGCTGGTGCGATGTGCGCGGAGATCGCGGCGGCGCCATCCAGGCGCTGCAGCCAAAGAAGGTGGCCGCCATCGTCGACGATGGCGATGCACACGGCCCAATTGTTTTTGAGCGCTTCGGCCTCAGCCGCCGCAGCGATCGCCTTGACATCGGCGAGATCGAGGAACGATTTTGTTTTCATGCGAAACATCCAAGCGATTACGAAAGGCGAAAGCATAACGGCTGCGGTCCAGCTTTGGAGTTTCGCAAAGGCAAAAGTACCCTTACAAAAAATAGGAAGAGGCGTTGCCAACGTTTGGGCTGCGCACTTGAAACAACCTAGAATTTCCCCATCTGCAACTGCAGCATCAAGGAGTGCAACAAATGACCGATCAAGTCCAAACTGTCCAGCAAGCGCCCGGCTTTGGCTATGGCGTTTCCTCGGCAGAGCAGCGCAACAAGGTGCTGCGCAATACCTACTGGCTACTGGCATTGACCCTCGTACCCACCGTGCTCGGCGCCTGGCTGGGCGTGGCGACGGGCATCACGGCGTCATTGACCGGGGGGCTCGGGCTGATGGTGTTCCTGGGTGGCGCCTTCGGCTTCATCTTCGCGATCGAGAAGACCAAGAACTCGGCTGCCGGCGTGCCGGTGCTGCTGGGCTTTACCTTTTTCATGGGCTTGATGCTGTCGCGCCTGATCGCGATGGTGCTGGGCTTCAAGAACGGGTCGGAACTCATCATGACGGCATTCGGCGGTACCGCCGGCGTGTTCTTCGTGATGGCGAGCCTGGCCAGCGTGATCAAGCGCGACCTCTCGGGCATGGGCAAGTGGCTGTTCGTCGGCGCCATCGTGTTGATGATCGGCGGCATCATCAATGTGTTCGTCGGCTCCTCCGCCGGCATGATGGCGATCTCGGTCGCGGCGATCGGCATTTTCAGTGCCTACATGCTGTATGACCTGAAGCAGATCATCGACGGCGGCGAGACCAACTACATCAGCGCCACGCTGGCTCTCTACCTGGACGTCTTCAACGTGTTCCAGAGCCTCCTGGCATTGCTGGGTATCTTTGGTGGCGAGCGCGATTGAAACGCCGCCAATCCCGTGAAAAGGGCCCGCTGGGCCCTTTTTCTTTGCCTTTGCCGGGGTGATGGCATTCTCAATCTCGGCGGCGCGATGCCGATAATGCATTGAAACGCTGTCCAATCCCAACCACCATGCCGTCCCGCCTCCTGATTCCTGCCCTGGTCCTGCTGCTGGCCGGCTGCGACAACATTCCCGGCATGGGTCCCGACCCCCGCGTCGCCCAGCGCGAGGCGGAAGCCAAGGCTGTCGGTGGCGGCTGCCGGCACGGCTTGCGCAGCATTGAAGATTGCTACACCCTCAATCCGCGCGCCGCCAAGGCAGCTGTCTTCGCCGGCTGGAAGGAGATGGACCAGTACATGCGCGACAACAAGATCGAAGGCCAGGCGTCCAACGTGCCCAAGGAAGAGATCATCGAGGAAGACAAGGCGGTGGCCAGCTCGAAGGACAAGCCCGACGCCAAGGCCAAGCCGGCCGCCAAGCCCAAGGCGTCCTGAGCCTTTATTTACGCCACAAGATCGAACACCGCCATGCTCTCCACGTGGGCGGTGTGCGGGAACATGTTCACCACCCCGGCCGCGCTGCAGCGGTAGCCCGCCTGGTGCACCAGCAGGCCGGCATCGCGCGCCAGGGTCGCGGGGTTGCAGCTCACATAGACGATTCTTTTCGGCGGCTTCCAGCCTTGCCGCAGTTCGGGCTGCTGGTGCAGATCGGCCAGCGCCTTGGCCAACGCGAACGCGCCTTCGCGCGGCGGGTCGACCAGCCATTTGTCGGCCACGCCATCGGCGGCAAGCAGCGCCGGCGTCATCTCGAACAGGTTGCGCGCCACGAATTCGATGTCGGCAAATGAGCGGCCGGACTGGGCCCGGTTTCTTTCGAAATTCTCACGCGAGCGCGCAACCAGGGCCTCGCTCCCCTCGATACCCAGGACTTCGCGCGCCTGCGTTGCAATCGGCAGCGTGAAATTGCCCAGCCCGCAGAACCAATCGATCACGCGCTCTTGCGGCCGTGCATCCAGCAAGCGCAGCGCGCGCGTGACCAGCACGCGGTTGATGAGCGGGTTCACCTGGGTGAAGTCCGTAGGCTTGAACGGCATGGTGATGCCGAAATCAGGCAAGGCATAGGCGAGTTCGGGGCCGCCTTCATCGAGCAAACGCACCGTCTCCGGACCCTTGGACTGCAGCCACCACTGGACACCCGGGTTCTGTAGCGCGAAGGCGCGCAGCCGGGCCTTGTCGCCCTCGCTCAGGGGTTCCAGGTGCCGCAGCACCATGGCCGTCACGTCATCGCCGCAGGCCAGCTCGATCTGCGGGCAGGTTTCGATCGCATCCATCGATGCGATCAGTTCGCGCAGCGGCACCAGCATGGCGCTCACGTGCGGCGGCAGCACATGGCATTCGCGCATGTCGGCCACATAACGGCTCTTGCGCTCGTGAAAGCCCACCAGCACCGTGCCCTTTTTATGCACATGGCGCACCGACAGGCGCGCCCGGTAGCGATAGCCCCAGGCCGGCCCCTCGATCGGCCGCAGCAGGCTCTCGGCTTTCACCTTGCCCAGGTGCCAGAGGTTGTCCTCCAGCACACGCTGCTTGATCGCTACCTGGGCACCCACATGCAGGTGCTGCATCTTGCAGCCGCCACAGGCACCGGCATGCAGGCCGAAATGCGGGCATTGCGGACGCACACGCTGCGAAGATTCGCGGTGAATCGCCGTGAGCGTCGCCTGTTCCCAGTTGTTTTTCTTGCGGTTGACATTGGCCGTCACCAACTCGAACGGCAAAGCCCCCTCGATGAAAACCACCTTGCCGTCTGGCTTGTGCGCAACACCCTGGGCATCGATGTCCAGCGACTCGACTTGCAGCCAGCCCTCGGGCAGCGCCGGCTTGTTTTCCAAATTTTCTGACATCCCCCGATTGTCTCAGGACTACAGCAGCGCTTCCTTTGAAATCCCGCTGCGAACCAGATGGCGCTTGAGCTTGAGCAAGGCCTCGTTCTGGATCTGGCGCACGCGCTCGCGGGTCAAGCCGAGCCGATCGCTCAGGACCTCCAGTGTTTCAGGTTCGCGGTCATGCAGGCCGAAGCGGCCTTCGAGCACTTCTTTCTCGCGATAGGAGAGTGCATCGATCCAGTTGTCCAGCAAGCGCTCCACCTCATGCGTGTGGGTCACGCTGCTTGGATCGACCGTCAACTCGTCGGCCAGCGTATCGCCGAGCGTGTGGTCATCCTCGGACTTGTCCATGGTCGCGTCGAGCGACTTGGGTGTCTCGGCCATGGCCAATAGTGCGGCCACTTCGTGCACATCGCGCTCCAGCAGCGCGGCCACGTCATCCACACGCACGCCATCAGGGCGGGTAGCGAGAAAGACCGGGTCGTTCTCGAGCGTGCGGCGCGCCCGCAGCACCTGCTGCAACTCGCGCACCACATGCACCGGCAAGCGGATCACGCGGCCCTGGTTCATCACCGCGCGCTCCACCGACTGGCGGATCCACCACGTGGCATAGGTGGAAAAGCGAAAGCCGCGCTCGGGCTCAAATTTGGTGATGGCGTGCATCAGGCCGAGGTTGCCTTCCTCGATGAGATCGGACAACGGCACGCCGCGCCCCAGATAACCCTTGGCAATGCTGACGACCAGGCGAAGGTTGTGCTCGATCATCGACTGGCGCGCCAGGAAGTCGCCGTTGCGCGCACGCGTGGCTGTCTCGAACTCTTCTTCCGGTGTGAACAGATCGGTGCGCCGCACTTCGCGCAGATAGAGGGTCAGGGTGTCGCCCGATTCGCCCGCAAGCTCGGGGGGGATCTCCTTGATGGCGTCCCCTGGCGACAGGTCGAACGCCAAATCAGCGTTGCCGCCATTGCCGGCTGCGGCGCCATCGTCCGGCAGGGGCCCAGTGGAGCCGTTGTCACGCGCATCCGGAACAACGACCTGTCGGGTGTGTCCGTTGCGCTTTCTCATGGCTGGCCTACCTGTTCGGCAGGTACTTCGCCGGATCGACCGGCTTGCCCTGGCGTCGGATTTCAAAATGCAGCTTCACACGATCCGCGTCGCTATTGCCCATCTCGGCAATCTTCTGGCCCTTGCGTACCGACTGGTCTTCCTTGACCAGGAGGGTCTGGTTATGCGCGTACGCCGTGAGGTAGGTGTTGTTGTGCTTCAGGATGATCAGGTTGCCATAGCCGCGCAGGCCCGCACCCGAATAAACCACACGACCGTCGGCCGCGGCGAGCACCGGCTCGCCCGCCCTGCCGGAGATGTCCAGTCCCTTGTTCTTGATTTCATCGAAGCTGGCCAGCAATGTGCCGCCCGCCGGCCAGATGAAAGCCATCTCGTCTTCGCCCACCACCACTGCAGGCGCCGCAGCCGGAGCCGTTGCCGCAGCGGGAGCCGCCGCGGACGCCGCGGGCTTTGCCGCGCTGGCCGGCTGGCCGGGGGGCGTTGTGCTGGGCGTGACCGAAGGTGTCGTGACCGGTCGCGTGACGACGCCGCCTTCGGTGGTCATGGGCGCTGCCGCAACCACAGCACTCGGGGGTGCGACGCGCAGCACCTGGCCGACTTCAATCACATTGGGATTTTCCAGATTGTTCCAGCGCACGATGTCGCGCCAGTTCTGGCCGCTGTCCAGGCCAATGCGAATCAGCGTGTCACCGGGCCGGACGGCATAGTATCCCGGCTTGCCCGCGTTCTCGGCGCCCGGCAGCGGCTTGAGTGCCGGTACACCCGGCCCCGCTGCCGACGGCTCAGGCGCGGTGGTCACCGATGTACCACGGTCTTCAACAGGTACGGGCCTGAGTTGCCTGGTGGATCCGCAGCCTGTCAGCACCAGCACCGATGCCAGCGCCACTGCATTCATCCAACCCTGACCACGCAACCCGAGCATACGCATTTCCTCTTCAAGCAAGTCCCGATTTTAGAGGGACAAAGTGAACCGCCTCAAGAACACTTTGTTTCAAGCCGTGGGCCGTTTTGTCAAGCACCACAAGTGCTTGCTGGCCAGTGCCCGTGACCATCGGGGCGACGATGCGGCCACCCATCGCGAGCTGGTCGACCCAGGCCTGGGGAATCGCTTCCCCGCCCGCGGCAGCAATGATGGCGGCATAGGGGGCACCCTTCGCATAACCCATCATGCCGTCGCCAAACAGCAGATGCACATTGGCCAGGCGAAATGGCCGAAGATTGTCGCGCGCCTTTTCGTGCAGGCCGCGCAGGCGCTCGATGCTGTAAACCTCCCTGGCCAGCAAGCTCAGCACCGCGGCCTGGTAGCCGCAACCGGTACCGATCTCCAGCACGCGCTGCAACTTGCCTCCCGCGGCAGACTGCGCACCGCACAGCAGTTCGGCCATGCGCGCCACCACATTGGGCTTGGATATCGTCTGGCCCAACCCGATCGGCAGGCTGGTGTCCTCATAGGCCTGGTTGGCCAGCGCGGTGTCGATGAAGCGGTGCCGCTCCACCGCGCCCATCGCAGCCCGTACCTGGTGGTCCTCGATGCCTTGCTCCACCAGCTTCTGCACCATGCGCGCACGCAGGGCGCGTGAATCAGGGCCTACGCCTTGGAGGATGTGGGATTCCGGGGCCTTTTTAGCTCTGGCGTCCGGTTTGTGCGCACCGGCCGCAGTTCCATTCTTAGTGGCAACGGGCTTGGCCGACAACGAATCCAGGCGTGCCGGAAACGGGGGGCGTTGCGCCATCAGGCGCTCCGCACCGACGGCTGCGCCAGCCGCGCCGCGGTTTGCGACCAGTACCCCAGCGCGTCGTGATCGGTCAGGTCGATCTTCAGCGGCGTCATCGACACGTGGCCGCTGGCGGTGGCGTGAAAATCCGTGCCTTCGGCGTCATCCTTGGCGGCACCGGCACCGCCGATCCAGTACATCGTGTCACCGCGTGGGCTGTCCTGGGTGATGACCTTTTCCGCGGCGTGGCGGCGCCCCAGCCGGCACACCTTCAAGGGTTTCAGCTGCTCGAACGGCTGGTTCGGAATATTGACGTTGAGCAACCACGGCTGCTCGCCGACGAGGCGTTGCTGCAGCATCTGCTGCACCATGTCACGTGCGATACGCGCTGCGGCATCCACGTGCTGCCAGCCCTTCTCGACCTGCGAGAACGCAATCGCCGGCACACCGAAGAGATAGCCTTCCATGGCCGCGCCCACCGTGCCCGAGTAGATCGTGTCGTCGCCCATGTTGGCGCCGTTGTTGATGCCTGAAACCACGAGATCGGGCCGGTAGCCCAGCAAGCCGGTCAGCGCAATGTGCACACAGTCCGCGGGCGTGCCATTGACATAGCGAAAGCCATTGGCAGCCCGGTGTACGTAGAGCGGCGAATGCAGGGTCAGCGCGTTGGACTTGGCGCTGTTGTTCTGTTCGGGCGCGACGACCTCGACATCGGCCACCGTCTTCAAGGCTTCGTACAGCGCGACGATGCCAGGCGCCAGGTGGCCATCGTCATTGGATATCAGGATTCGCATAGGGGTAGGGGTTTGCAACTGATTGTAGGCCGCGGGCCCCGCGCGAGTACTCGTCGCTCGTGGGACATTTCAGCGTGCCATGAGCGCCTATGATGCAAGCCAGTTTTATTGGAGACTTCCCATGCACGCATGGCTTTGCGAGAACCCCGTTGGCGTGGATGCGCTGACCTGGAAAGAGTTGCCCACGCCTGAACCCAAGGCCGGCGAAGTACTGATCGAAATCAAGGCGGCATCCTTGAATTTCCCGGACCTCCTGATCGTGCAGAACAAGTACCAGATCAAGCCGCCGCTTCCCTTTGTGCCGGGCTCCGAGTATGCGGGTGTGGTGCAAGCCGTGGGCGAAGGCGTGACGCACCTGAAAGTCGGCCAGAGCGTGGCCTGCCTCTCGGGCACCGGTGGTTTCGGCACGCATACCATTGCACCGGCCGCGCTTTGCATGCCGCTTCCGCCCGGCTTCCCGCATGTGGATGCCGCGGCCTTCATCATGATCTACGCCACTTCGCATCACGCGCTGGTGGACCGCGCCCAGCTCAAGCCCGGTGAGACCGTGCTGGTGCTCGGCGCAGCGGGCGGCGTCGGCACCTCGGCGATCCAGATCGCCAAGGCCGTCGGCGCCAAGGTCATCGCAGCCGCGTCCACGGACGAGAAATGCGAACTCTGCAAATCCATCGGCGCCGACGCGACCATCAACTACACGCGTGAAAACCTGCGCGATGCGATCAAGGCGCTGACCGATGGCAAAGGCCCCGACGTGGTCTACGATCCGGTGGGCGGCGAGTTCGCCGAGCCGGCCTTTCGCTCGATCGCGTGGCGCGGCCGCTACCTGGTGGTCGGCTTCGCCTCCGGTCCGATTCCCTCGCTCCCCCTGAATCTGACGCTGCTCAAGGGCGCCTCTATCGTGGGCGTGTTCTGGGGCGGTTTTGCCAAGCAGGAGCCCAAGGCCAGCGCCGCGGCCATGGCCGAGTTGGCGCAGTGGTACGCACAAGGAAAGATCAAGCCGGTGATCGACCGCACCATGCCGATGGCCGATCTCAAGGCCGCCTACGCGCACATGGGCTCGCGCGGCGTCAAGGGCAAACTGGTGATGATCAACAGCTGAAGCCGCAAGGCCTCAGGGAGCCTGCAGGCGGTCGGTGAAGGCTTCGGGCCGCAGCGGGCGTGCAAAGTGGTAGCCCTGCGCAAACGTGCACTGCAGGTGCCGCAGGCGCTGGGCGATGGCTTCGGTCTCCACGCCTTCGGCCAGCACATGCAGCCCGAGGCTCAGCGCCAGCGAAATAATGCCACGCACAATGGCCGCGTTGTCGGGGTCGTCGATCAGGTCACGCACGAACGACTGGTCGATCTTGATCTTGTCGAACTTAAAGCGCCGAAGGTAGGCAAAGCTCGAATAGCCGGTTCCGAAATCGTCGATTGAAAGCTTGACGCCCAGGGCCTTGAGTCGCTTGAGCGTGCTCATCACGGCCTCGCCATCGTGCAGCAGCACGGTTTCGGTGAGCTCCAACTCGAGGCGGTCCGGCGGGATGCCCGACTCCACCAGCGCGTCTTCCACCTGCTGCAGCACCACGCCGCGCTGGAATTGCCGCGCCGAGAGATTGACCGCCATCATGAGGTCCGTGTGCCCGGCGTCGTGCCAGGCGCGCAGCTGGTTCGCCGCGGTCTTGAGCACCCAGCCGCCCAGGCTTTCGATCAAGCCGCTGTCTTCGGCCACCGGAATGAACAGGCCGGGCGGAATCGAGCCGCGCTCGGGATCGTCCCAGCGGCACAGCGCCTCGCAGCCGACGATGCGGCCGGTACTCAGCTGGATCAGCGGCTGGTATTCCAGGCGCAGCGCATTGGTCTCCACCGCACGGCGCAGCGCGGATTCGATCTGCAGGCGCTCCAGCGCGGCCTCGTTCATGGTTGCATTGGCGAACTGGTAGGCGGCGCGGCCGCCGCGCTTGGCGGCGTACAAGGCCGCATCGGCGCGCCCGAACAGGACGTCGAATGTGTCGCCGTCGCCGGGGAACATGGCCACGCCGACCGAGATGGAAATGCTGACTGGCAGGTCGCCCAGCACCACGGGCTCGCCCACCGCATCCATCAGGCTGCGCGCGGTATGGGCTGCTTCGGCCGTGCCATGAATGTCAGGCAGCAGCACCAGGAATTCGTCGCCGCTGAGCCGCCCGACGACGGCGCGATCGCCGGCCGCCTGCAGCAGGCGCTGCCCGACCTCGCGCAACAGCTGGTCGCCCGCGGTATGGCTCAGGGAATCGTTGAGTGTCTTGAAGTTGTCGACATCGATCACCATCAGCGCCACGTGCTCGCTGGTGACCTTGGCGTGGTTCAGTGCGAGTGCCGAGCGCATGGCAACCTGGGTCCGGTTGGGCAAGCCGGTGATGGCGTCCTGTGTCGACAGGTACGCAATTTTTTCTTCCGCCGCCTTGCGCGAACTCAAATCGGAAAACGCCGCCACATAGTGCGTGACTTCGCCGCTGCTGCGCTGGTGCAGCGCGGAAAGGCTAAGCCACTGCGGATAGACCTCGCCGTTCTTGCGGCGGTTCCAGATCTCGCCGCTCCAACGCCCTTGGGCCCCCAGGGTTTGCCACATGCCCTTGTAGAACGCCTCGTCATGCAGGCCGGACGCAAGCATTCCGGGATCGCGACCCAGGGCTTCCTCGGCCTCGTAGCCGGTGATCTCCGTGAACGCGGTGTTGACCATGATGATGCGGTTTTCCGCATCGGTGATGATGGTGCCGTCCGTGCTTTGGTCCAGCACCCGGCCGGCAAGTTCGAGCTTGGTCGCGGCGGTGCGCTGATCGGTGATATCGCGGCGCACCACCAGCAGATGCAGCCGCTGGCCCTGGCGACCAAACGTCGGCACCCGCACTACGTCGAAGATGCGCAGGTTGCCTTGGCCGTCGTCCGCCACCTCCTCCATGTGCGACACCCGGCCGGACTGCCAGGTCGCCTCTTCGCTCAAGGCGCTGAGCCGAAGCCCCTCGCTTGCCGGGTGGCCGCCGTCGGCCATTTCCAGATCGGTCGAGCCCAGGGCCTGCTGCTCTGTCAGCCCCAGCACGGCACGCGCGGCCGGATTGGTCAACAGCCAGCGGCCGGCACCGTCCTTGAGATACACCATGTCGGGCAGGTGCCGGAACACCGAACTCAGCAGCTTGTCGCGGGCGCGCACCAGCCGGTCCGACTCGGACCTTGCGGTCACATCCAGCCCGATGCACCAGAGTTCGTTGCGCCCGGTGCCGGCATTCACGCCGGCAATCGTGGACCAGGCAATGCGGCGCTTTTCGCCCGACTTGGCGGTCAGCGTCCACTCGAGATTGCGAAAATGCGGCGCGAGTTCGGCGCAGTCGGCCATCTTGCGCACGCGATAGGCCGGGTCCGGATAGAGCATGTGCATGGCGCGCGCATTGCCGACCATCTCCGACGACTTGAACCCGGTCACCAGTTCGCATTCGCGATTCCAGAACAGGATCTGCATGTCGCTGTCCAGGTCCACCGCGTTGACCAGGACCGGCAATCGATCCAGAGCCTGGAGCAGCAACGCAAGCGAGGCCGCGTCATGAACCGCCACCTGGCCTTGATCAAGGACCACCTCTGTGCTTTCCATCTCCATGAAAAAGCTGTCGTCATCGCCAGCATCGGCCGGTGGCTTCAGTATCCGGGAAGGGTCAGAGGTACCGGTATCCATCAATCACTCCTGCAGGGAAGGCGCCTAGGCATTTCATTCCAGGAAAACGGCGGATGCCGCGGATTTTCTGCCCTGGCGGCCTGCGTAAACAGCGATGGTAGGTGAAAAGCCGGCATGTCCAGCTTGGTGCGCCGCAATGGCTGTGGTGAAAAAACAAAGGCCCGCTGAAAACCCGGTGGGTTGTTCATAGACGGGCCATCGATCGTGTCATCACAAGGCAATCAGGCCGGGGGCCTGAAGATGGGGTGGCTGATGGGGCTCGAACCCACGACAACAGGAATCACAATCCTGGACTCTACCAACTGAGCTACAGCCACCGCAAGATTTGCATTATAGCGCGACGCGACTACTGCGTTGCGGCCTGGGCCAACTCCGCTGCGGTCTTGGGCGCGGGCTTGTCCACTTTGAACTGCACCTTGAAGCGGTCCTTGAGCAGGCTGTAGTAGGCCAGGCCTTCAGCGGTGGTCCACCATTGCGCATATTGATCACGCTCGCGCTTGGCCAAGTCATCTGCGGCGGGCTGGCGAGCAATGCGCTTTTCGATCTTGACCACTGCATAGCCTTGGCTGCCCAGATCCACCCCGGCGAATGACGGAAGACTCGCGGCATCGGCAAGCAAGGCGGCGTCGACCACCGGCGCCGGTTGGCCTTGTGTCTGGTCGCGCGACACGATGACGGCGGCCGGCAGAACGGCGGCTGCAGGGTTGGCCTTCCAGGCGACCAGCTTCTCCGCGCCCTCTTTCTTTGCCAATTCAGCAGCGCGCAACGCGATCACGCGTGTGCGCACCTGGTCCTTGACCTCCGCCAGAGGCAGGGTGCGCGCGGGCGTGTACTGCGTCACACGGCCAGCCACCAGGTGATTGGGCGCAACTTCCACGGCTTCGGTGTTGCGCTTCTTTTCCAGTGAATCCGCCGAGAAAAGCGCCGCCAGGAATTTTGGATTCGCAAGCACACCAGGTGTCTTGGGCGCCGGCTGGCGCGTCAGGCCGGATGCCGTCTTGATCTCCAGCTTGAGCTTGTCCGCCACCGGCTTGAGGCTTTCCGATTGCTCATAGACGCCATTGGTGAAGACTTCCGCGGTCTCGGCATATTTGCGCTGCGCTTGCTGATTCTTCAGTTCGGCCTCGAGCTCAGGCCGCATTTCCTCGAAGCTGCGCTTCTTGGGAGCCTTGATATCCGTCAGCTTGATGATGTGGTAGCCGAAATCAGACTCCACGACATCGCTGATGTCCCCGGCCTTCATCGCGAAAGCCGCATCTTCAAAGGGCTTGACCATCGCGCCACGGCCAAAAAAGTCCAGGTCGCCGCCGGCAGGGGCCGAACCAGGATCCTGCGAGTTCTTCTTGGCCAGCTCGGCGAAAGTCTGCGGTGCCTTTTTGGCTGCCGCAAGCAACTCCTGCGCCTTGGTCTTTGCCTTTTGCCGATCGGCGGCTGGCGCGCTCTTGGGCGAAGCAATCAGGATATGGCTGGCGCGCCGCTCTTCCTTGCCGGCCAGGCGCGCGGCGTTCTGTTCATAGTAGGTCTTGAGATCGGCATCGTTGACAGCGATGCCCTTCCTCACAGCATCCATGTCCAGTACCAGGTACTCGATGCTGGCGCTTTCAGGCGCCTGGAAAAGCGCCGCGTTGTCTTTGTAGAACGACTCGATTTCGGGGTCCTGCGGCTGGATGCGGGACGCAAAGTCGGATGCATTGAACCGCGCCACCTTCACTTCGCGCTTGTCCAGGAATGCGTTGAGCGACACGTCGGCCAGCGCAGCTGCGGTGAACCCGCTTGACCTTACGCCATCCACGACCTGGCGCGTGGACAGATCGTTGCGCACGCGGGCTTCGAACATTTCAGGCGACATGCCCTGGCTACCCACCAACTGGCGGTAGCGGTCCATGTCGAGCGAGCCGTCGGGCCGCCGCAGCGCCGCGATGTTTGGGTTTTCCTGCAGCTCGCGCGCCAGCCGCGTGTCGCTGGTCGTCAACCGGGCCTTCTCGGCCGCAGCGGCCAGGATGCGGTCGCGCACCATGCGCTCAAGCGTTGCATAGCGCGCTTCGGGAGCATCCAGGAAGCGCGGATCGATGTTCGGCGAGGAGGCGCGCACCCGATCAATTTCATTCTTGTGGGTCTGGTCCCATTCACCTTGCTTGATGTCCTGGCCAGCCACGCGGGCCACGACTTCACCACCCTCGTTGAAGCGCTTGTAGCCATCAATGCCGAACAGCACGAACGAAGGGATGATCAACAAGAACAGCAAGAGCATCATGATCTTGGAGTGCTTGCGAACGGCGTCAAACATGTCGGAACCTTCTAAGAAAAAACAAAAGGCGAACAACCTGTTCGCCTTTGCTTGGGTGGTGGTGGGTGCTGACGGGTTCGAACCGCCGACCTACGCCTTGTAAGGGCGCCGCTCTACCAGCTGAGCTAAGCACCCCACCTGAAAACAAATGTCAGTTCAACGCATCTTTCAATGCCTTGCCTGGACGGAACTTGGGCACCTTGGCAGCCTTGATTTTAATCGTAGCGCCGGTACGGGGGTTACGACCGGCGCGCGCGGCCCGTTTTCCGACGGCAAACGTGCCAAATCCGACGAGTGAAACCGAACCGCCTTTTTTAAGCGTGGTCTTCACGGCGCCAATGGTGGACTCCAGGGCGCGCGTCGCGGCGGCCTTGGAAATATCTGCATGCTTTGCAATGTGCTCAATCAGTTCGGTTTTATTCACAAGGAGCCCCTCGTTCGAAAAAAGAGTTGGTCAGGTTGTCTCTTCAAAAAAATTTTGTCTCCCCACACTGGCGGATGTTGCGGACGCCTTTTCAGGCGATTCGGCCAAGTGCGCGGGAGACTGCATTCGCAGCTTGTGCTGCTGCATGTCATTAAAGCCATGGACTCAGACCATGTCAATACGACATGCAGCTTTGCAACAGCGCGGAGGCGGATTCTAGTCGGTTTTCACCAGCATCCATGCGGCCTGCGAAGCGTTTTTTTGTTGCGCAGCGCGCAAATTTCTCGGGGAGCAAGGGCTCAGTCAAACCGTTACAAAGCAGAAGCAATCGCTTTCCCTAGGTCCGCGGTACCGGCCTTGCCGCCGATGTCCGGCGTGCGCGGCGCACCGCTGTGGGGATCGAGCACTTTCTCGATCGCGCCCAGTACGGCGTCGTGCGCATCCTTGTAGCCGAGGAACTCCAGCATCATTGCGCCGCACCAGACCTGGCCGATCGGATTGGCGATGTTGCGGCCTGCGATGTCGGGCGCGGAGCCGTGGACCGGCTCGAACAGTGAAGGAAACTTGCCACCTGGATTGAGGTTGGCGCTGGGCGCAATACCGATGGTTCCGGTACACGCCGGACCGAGATCGCTCAGGATGTCGCCGAACAGATTGCTGGCCACCACCACGTCGAAGAAGTCAGGACGCTGCACGAAATGCGCCGTGAGAATATCGATATGGAATTTGTCCACGGCTACGCCGGGGTAGCGCTTGGCCATCTCGGCCACGCGCTCATCCCAGTAGGGCATGGTGATGGCGATGCCGTTGGACTTGGTGGCGCTGGTCAGGTGCTTCTTCGGGCGCGACTGCGCAAGCTCGAAGGCGAACTGGAGCACGCGGTCGACGCCGACGCGCGACATGACAGTCTCCTGCATCACGATCTCGCGCTCGGTTCCGGCATACATGCGCCCGCCGATGCTGGAATACTCGCCCTCGGTGTTCTCGCGCACGATGTACATGTCGATCTCGCCGGGCACGCGCGGGCTGCCGTCGCGCCGCACCACCGGCGCAATGATGCCTGGCATCAAACGAGCCGGGCGCAGGTTGACGTATTGATCGAACTCGCGCCGAAACAGCAGCAGCGAACCCCAGAGCGACACATGGTCGGGAATCTTCTCGGGCCAACCGACTGCACCAAAATAGATCGCGTCGTGGCCGCCGATCTGGTCCTTCCAGTTGTCGGGCAACATCTTGCCGTGCCTTTCGCAGTAGTCCCAGCTGGAAAAATCGAAGTGGTCGAATTGCAGTTCGATGCCGAACTTGCTTGCCGCCGCTTCCATCACCCGGATGCCCTCGGGCATCACTTCCTTGCCGATGCCGTCGCCGGCGATGACTGCGATCCGTTTCTTGCTCATTGCATGCTCTCCTTGTGTCAATCAAGTTCGGAAAAATTCGGTGGCTTCGCGCAGCAGTTCGCCGGGCGCCTCCTCCGCAATGTAGTGGCCGCAGTCCAGGCTTCGGCCCGATACCTGCGCCGCGCGCTCCTGCCACAGCGCGAGAACGTCGAAGCACTTTCCCACGACGCCATGCGCACCCCAGAGCACACGCAGCGGCTGCGCGAGCCTGGCGCCCGCTGCGACGTCCGAGCGGTCATGCGCGAGGTCGATCGTTGCGCTGGCGCGGTAGTCTTCGCAGACGGCATGCGCCGTGCCCGCGATCTGCGCGCAGCGTTCGTATTCAGCGAGCGCCTCGGGGGCGAACGCGGCCAGCCCCGCGTGGCGCTTGCCCATCACGCTGCGCAGGTAGCGCACCGGATCCGATTCGATCAGGGCTTCGGGCAGCGGCGGCGGCTGGATCAAAAAGAACCAGTGCCAGTAGGCCGTGGCGAAGGCCTGTGTGGTGTTCTCGTACATGGCAAGCGTGGGCGCGATGTCCAGCAGCATCAGGCGCTCCACCGCATCGGGATGATCCGCTGCCAGGCGATGCGCCACGCGTGCGCCGCGGTCATGCGCCAGCACTTGAAAGCGCGCAAAGCCATGGTGCGCCATCACCGCCAGCGCGTCGCACGCCATCTCGCGTTTGGAATAGGCGGTGTGCTGCCCGTCCGACACCGGTCGGCCGGAGTCGCCGTAGCCACGCAAATCCATCATCACCAAGGTGAACCGTTGTGCAAGCGCGGGCGCAACGCGGTGCCACATGGCGTGCGTTTGCGGATGTCCGTGCAATAGAAGCAGCGGTTCGCCCTGCCCCGCCACGCGGCCATGCAGCCGCACGCCATCGCGCAAGACGTTGAATTCGAGAAATTCTTCGAGCATGGCGGGAATTCTGCATTGCAGAATCAAACCCATCAAGAAATAATTCGGCAATCGATTATTTCCAAATGGGAAATCATGAAGCACGTATTGGATCGCGACGACCTGGAACTGCTGCTGGCCATCCGCGCGCACGGCAGCCTCGCGGCTACGGCATCGGCCGCGGCGGTCGTGCCATCGGTCGTGACCAAACGTCTGGCCGCGATCGAAGCGCGGCTTGGCTTGCCGCTGTTCCAGCGCACCACGCGACGTGTCACACCCACGGCCGAAGGCGAAGCCCTGTGCGAGCGCGGCAGCGGGCTGCTGAAGGAATTCGCCGCGTTGGAACAAGACCTGCAAGAGCGGCGCAGCGAGCCTTCCGGTGTGATCCGGTTGGCCGCCACCTTCGGCTTCGGGCGCCTTTGGGTCGGGCCGGCGCTGGCACAGTTCCAGCAGCGTTATCCGCAACTGCAAGTACAGCTGCAGTTGACCGAGCGCCTGCCCGACCTGGCCGTGGAGGGTTTTGATGGCGCGATCTGGCTCTGGTCGGTCCAGGGCCGGCGCGCATCGGAATGGGTGGCCCGGCGACTCGCGAGCAACCGGCGCGTGCTGGCAGCCGCACCCGCCTACCTGGCTCGGTGCGGCGCCCCTACTGGCCTGGCAGACCTGGCGCAGCACGATTGCCTGGTGGTGCGCGAGAACGAACAGCGCTTTGATGTCTGGAGCCTGCACAAGGAGCGCGAGCGGACTTCGCAGCGAATCAAGGTACAGGGCCCGCTTTCCAGCAATTCGGGCGAACTGGTGCGTGACTGGTGCCTGGCCGGCCACGGCATCATGCTGCGCAGTCTTTGGGACATCGCGCCCCAGATCGCATCGGGAGAACTCGTGCACCTGCTACCGGAGTACGCGATGCCCGATGCGGACATTCATTGGCTGGCCCCCCACCGGGCGCAAACGCCAAAACGCCTTCGCTTGCTGATTGACTTTCTGGTCGAGCGGTTCCGCGACGAGCCGTGGAAGGCTAGCCCGGCGGCGCTTTCGCGCCCCGCACGACAAGACTCACGCCGAACGCGGTCAGCGCCAGCCCTGCAATCGCCGAAGCGGTGATCGGCTCTGCGAAAAGCAGCCAGGCCATCACGGCCGTGCATGGCGGCACAAGGTAGAGCAAGCTGGTGACCGAGGTGGTCGCGCCACGCTGGATCAGCAGGTACAGCAGCGAACTTCCGCCCAATGTCAGCGCCAGTACGGACCAGGCCATGGCGCCTGCGAGTTCGGCATTCCAGCGCATGCCCTCTTGCTCGACGAGGGCCAGCGGCAGCGTGACGACGAAGGCGGCCGCCAATTGCACCAGGCCGGCCGAGCGTGCGTCGCAAGGGGCCAAGAATCGCTTCTGGTACAGCGTGCCGACGGTGATGCTGAGCAAGGCAGCCAAAGCCAGCAGAAAGTTGAGTCCATCGATTTCACCCAGGCCGAGCTTCTGCCAAACCACCAGCACCAGGCCGGCAAAGCCAAGCGCCAGGCCCAGCCGCTGGCGCGAAGACACCTGGCCGCCGTGCCATGCCACCCAGATTGCCGTGAGCACCGGCTGCAGCCCCACGAGCAGCGCGACCAGCCCTGCGCCCATGCCGAGCTTGACGGCGGACCAGACACCGGCCAGATACCCGGCATGCATCAACACACCGGTCACGGCGAGGTGCTTCCATTGGCCCCGGTTGGCCGGCCAGGCCGCGCGCGCCAGGAGCACCCAGATGCCGAAGCAGAGCACCGAGAGAAAGTAGCGGACTGCCAGGAATTTCATCGGGGGTGCATGCGGCATGCCATAGCGTGCGACGATGAAGCCGGTGCTCCAGATCAGCACGAAGACCACCGGCATCGCCTTGACCCAGGCGTTGTTTCGCTGCGCGGAACTCATCGCCTCTTATTGCACGCGCTTGCGGATTTCAGGCAGGGCCTTGCGCAGGTAATACACCATCGACCAGACCGTGAGCACGGCCGCGATCCAGATCAGCCAGGTGCCCCAGACACCGGTATCGATCACGCCGAACAGCGTGCCATCGAACAGCAGGAACGGAATGGCCACCATCTGGACCGTGGTCTTGACCTTGCCGAGCATGTGCACTGCCACGCTCTTGGAAGCGCCGATCTGCGCCATCCATTCGCGCAAGGCTGAAATCGCGATCTCGCGGCCGATGATGATCAGCGCGACGAACACATCGGCGCGGTTCAGATGCACCAGCACCAGCAGCGAGGCGCAGACCAGGAACTTGTCGGCCACGGGATCGAGGAAGGCGCCAAAGGCCGAGGTCTGGTTGAGCTTGCGCGCCAGGTAGCCGTCAAGCCAGTCCGTCAGCGCGAAGACCACGAACATGATGGTGGCCACCAGGTTGCTCACCGAGCGGTCGGGCCACAGGTAGAACACCCCCACGATCAGCGGAATCGCGACGATGCGCGTCCAGGTCATGATGGTGGGGATGGTGAAAAACATGGGGTGATTGTGTCACGGCCTGCCATGCCTGGCAGACGCGGCCGCACCAGGCTTCGCCGGGCTCAGTGCAAGGCGCGGTAGATTTCCTCGGCGAGCTCGTGCGAGATGCCTTCGACTGTCGCGATATCGTCTACCCCCGCGGCCGCCACGCCGCGGATGCCACCGAAGCGTTGCAGCAGGCGCGCGCGGCGCTTCGCACCGATGCCGGGAATCTCCTCAAGCTTGCTGCTGCCGGTGCGCACCTTGGCCCGCCGCGCACGCATGCCGGTGATGGCAAAGCGGTGCGCTTCGTCGCGGATCTGCGCGATCAGCATCAACGCCGCGGAGTCCTTGCCGAGATATGCCTTGCCGCGCCCATCGGCAAACACCAGCTCTTCCAGGCCCACCTTGCGGCCCTCGCCTTTTTCCACGCCGGCGATCAGCGACAGGTCCAGCCCCAGCTCTTCGAACACTTCGCGCGCCATCGCGACCTGCCCCCGGCCGCCGTCCACCAGCACCAGATCGGGCAAGCGCGCAGTACCTGCACCCGAAGGACTTCCGTTGCCGGCGTCACGCACCGCCTGCGCGAGTTTGCTGTAGCGCCGCGTGAGCACCTGGCGCATCGCGGCGTAGTCGTCGCCGGGCGTGATGCCCTCGATGTTGTAGCGGCGGTACTCTCGGTTTTGCATCTTGTGGTGCTCGAATACGACACACGAGGCTTGGGTGGCTTCGCCGGCGGTATGTGAAATGTCGAAGCATTCGATGCGAAATGCGTCCAGATCGTCCGGCGCCAAGTCAAGCGCATCCACCAGCGCGCGCGTGCGGGCCTGTTGCGAACCCTCCTCCGCCAGCAGCCGCGCCAGCTGGATGTCGGCATTTTTTTGCGCCATCTCCAGCCAGAGCCGGCGCTGCTCGCGCGGGTTGTGCACCGCCGTCACCTTGACCCCTGACTGCAGCGAAAGCGCCTCCATCAAGCCCTTGCCGACCGCCTCGCTCGTGATCAGCGCCGGCGGCACGGGCACGCCGATGTAGTGCTGCGCGATGAAGGCCTCCAGGATCTGCACTTCAACAGCTTGCACCGCCTCGCCCGTTTCATCTTCCAGCTCCTTGACGCCGGTCGCATCCTCGACGTGCGCGGGGAAATAGGGCCGGTCACCCAGGTGCCGCCCGCCACGCACCATCGCCAGGTTCACGCACGCCTTGCCGCCATGGACCTTGACCGCCAGGATATCCACATCGCGGTCCGAGGCCGTATCCACCGATTGCTGGTGCAGCACCTTGGAAAGCGCCGATATCTGGTTGCGCAGTTCGGCCGCCTGCTCGAATTCCAGCCGCTCTGCGTGCACCATCATGCGCGCTTCCAGCGCCTGCAGCACCTGCTGGGTCTCGCCCAGCAAAAAGCGCTGGGCATGCAGCACATCCTGGGCATATTCTTCTGGCGAGATGTGCTTGACGCAAGGCGCTGAGCAGCGCTTGATCTGGTAGAGCAGGCAGGGCCGCGTGCGGTTGTTGAACACCGTGTCTTCGCAGGTGCGCAGCCTGAACACTTTTTGCAGGAGCTGGATCGACTCCTTGACCGCCCAGGCGCTCGGATACGGGCCGAAGTAGCGGTGCTTCTTCTCCA
This sequence comes from Burkholderiaceae bacterium, assembly GCA_035476635.1. Lineage (GTDB taxonomy): Bacteria > Pseudomonadota > Gammaproteobacteria > Burkholderiales > Burkholderiaceae_C > DATILI01. The sequence continues at coordinate 24,254 of DATILI010000044.1, forward strand.
CCGCGCCGCGGTAGTACGCCACGCGCGGAAACTCGTGCGAGGCGAGCTTGAGGTAGGGATAGCTCTTGTCGTCGCGGAACAGGATGTTGTACTTCGGGTTCAGCGTCTTGATGAGGTTGTTTTCCAGCAGGAGCGCCTCGGCCTCGGAGCGAACCACCGTGGTCTCCATGCGCACGATCTTGCTGATCATGTGGCCGATGCGCGTGGCGCCATGGGTCTTCTGGAAATAGCTGGACACGCGCTTCCTGAGGTCGCGCGCCTTGCCGACATAGAGCACGCCCCCCTCCGCGTCGAAATAGCGATAGACGCCGGGCATCGCCGGCAGCGCGGCCACCTGGGCCAGCAACTCTTCTGAATGAACCTCTGACATAGCCTCGTATTGTGGACAATCTTGAGTTCATGCTCTGGGACATCTTTTGCAAAGTCATCGACAACTACGGCGACATCGGTGTTTGCTGGCGGCTGGCGGCCGACCTCGCCGCGCGTGGCGAACAGGTACGGCTGTGGGCGGATGACACATCGGCTCTCGCCTGGATGGCGCCGCAAGGCTGCCCCGGCGTGCAAGTGATGCCCTGGGCACCTGGCACGTCGGCCGTCACACCGGGCGACGCGGTGATCGAGACCTTCGGCTGCGAACTGGCGCCCGAATTCATCGCCGGCATTGCCCGCAAGACACAGGCAACGGATCAGAAAATCCCCTGGGTCAACCTGGAATACCTGAGCGCGGAAGCCTTTGCCGAGCGGGCCCACGGGCTGCCCTCCCCCGTGCTCGGCGGTCCCGGCGCCGGGCTCACGAAGCACTTCTTCTATCCCGGCTTCACGCCGCGCACCGGCGGACTGCTACGCGAGCGCGATCTCGAAGCGCGCCAACGCGCCTTCGGTGCCCGGCAGCGCGCCGAATGGCTGGCTCGCCACGGCATCCCCGAGGCGGGCGAGCGGTTGATATCGCTCTTCTGCTATGAACCGGCCGAACTGCGCAGCTTGCTGGCACAACTTGCCAACGGGCCCGCGCCGGTGCGGCTTCTGGTCACGGCCGGGCGCGCCGAAGCTGCCATGCGGGCTGCCATGGGGCAAGAAACCACGCTGCAAGCGATGCCTGGCGGACGCAGCATGCTGTCCGTCGACTATTTGCCAATGCTCACGCAATGGGACTACGACCATTTGCTCTGGGTTTCAGACCTCAACTTCGTGCGCGGTGAAGACTCGCTGGTGCGCGCGCTGTGGGCCGGCAAGCCTTTCGTCTGGCATATCTATCCGCAGCACGACGACGCCCATCACGCCAAGCTCGAAGCTTTCCTGGATGCGGTGGCCGCGCCCGCCTCGCTGCGAAGTTTTCACCGCGCCTGGAATAGTTGGGGAAATGCGCCCTTGCCCGCGCTGGATCTGCCGGCATGGGCCCAGGCGGCGCAGTCGGCGCGGGCCGGTTTGACGGCGCAGCCCGACCTGGCGCAGCAATTGCTCCGCTTTGTCGCCGAAAAGCGATAAAATACGAGGCTTTGCGGAATTTGCCAGGGGGCAAGACACGCACATCCTCGCCGCAAGACCTGCATCTCGCTGACGCCAGTACGGCATCACACCGAAGCGTTGCGCGGCCAAACATCTGGTAACCGCCATGAAAATCGCTCAAGAAATCCGCGCCGGCAACGTCATCATGCACGGCAAGGACCCGATGGTCGTCCTAAAGACCGAATACGCCCGCGGAGGCCGCAATGCGGCTACCGTGCGCATGAAACTCAAAAGCCTGCTGAACAACTTCGGCACCGAAGTCGTGTTCAAGGCCGACGACAAAATGGACCAGGTCATCCTCGACAAGAAGGACTGCACCTACTCCTACTTTGCCGACCCCATGTATATCTGCATGGACAGCGAGTACAACCAGTATGAAGTCGAAGCCGAGAACATGGGCGACGCGCTGAGCTACCTTGAAGACGGCATGCCGGTTGAAGTGGTGTTCTACGACGGCAAAGCCATTTCGGTGGAGCTGCCCACCAGCGTCGAGCGCGAAATCACCTGGACGGAACCCGCCGTCAAGGGCGACACGTCGGGCAAGGTGCTCAAGCCCGCCAAGATCGCCACCGGTTTCGAGATCGGCGTGCCGATCTTCGTGGCCCAGGGCGACAAGGTGGAAATCGATACGCGCACCGGTGAATACCGCCGCCGCGTCTAAGCGCCCGCCAACGAATCGAAGGCTCCGCAAGGAGCCTTTTTCAATTCTTCCCGGTACACCATGGAACTCGCCAACCGAATCGCCCAGGTCATCATCCCGGTGTTCTTCATCGTGGCGGTCGGCTATTTCTACGGCCGCAAGACCCGGCCAGAGCTCGGCGCATTCAATCGCATCGTGCTGGACGTGCTGGCGCCCATGCTGGTGTATTCGGCGCTGGCCTCGCGCGACTTCCGCCTGCAGGACCATGCGCTGCTGCTGCTCGGAGGCACTGGGGTGATCCTGGCCTGTGGCGTGCTCGGCTGGCTGCTTGCACGTGGCACGGGGGCGCAGCCGCGCACCCTGGTGCCGGTGGTCATGTTCAACAACAGCGGCAACATGGGCCTGCCGCTGGCCTTGCTGGCGTTCGGCCCCGAACACTTCGGCGCGGCGGTGGCACTGTTTTCCATCAGCAACCTGATTCACTTCTCGGTAGGCACGCGCATCACCAGCGCGCACGCGAGCACGCGTGAGCTGCTGCTGTCGCCGCTGATGATTGCCACCGTGCTGGGCTTTGCCAGCGCCGCCAGCGGCGTACGCCCGCCCGAATTGCTGCTGGCCGGCATGAAGATGATGGGCGATGCGATGCTACCGCTGATGCTGTTCGCGCTCGGCGTGCGCCTGACCGCGCTGCACAAAGAAGGCATCCCGCTGGGCTTGCTGGGTGCCGTGGCGCGGCCGCTATCGGGGCTGCTGGTGGCGATCCCGCTGGCTTGGGCCCTCGGGCTCGAAGGCACGGCGCGCGGCCAGCTGATCCTGTTCGCGGCGCTGCCGCCCGCGGTGATGCAGTACCTGCTGGCGGAGCGCTACAACCAGGAGCCGGAAAAGGTCGCCGCCATGATCCTGCTGGGCAATGCCTTGGCGATCGTATTTGTCCCGCTTGCGCTGGTGCTGACGCTTTAGCCCAAGCCCGGCTGCTTGCGCAGCAGGTTCTTGAGCACGTTCTGCAGCCGGCGCGCGCTCTGCGCATCGCTGGCGCTGGCCAGCACACGGGCGGCGTCCTGACCCCAGGTCTGCTCGGGCGCTGGGTCATTACGTCTGGTCAGCAATTGCAGTTGCAACATGCGGCGCTCGCTCAAGTGCTCGGCTGGGGTCGGCGCCTCGGCCGCGATCTCCAACCGCAGCAGGGCTTCGCGCGCGTCACCGGCCGGCGCGCCGCCCAAGGCATGGGTCCAGGCGGTGCGCGTTGCGGGGCTTACACGCGAGCCCAGTTCCTGCGCGTTGGGCAGTTGCGCAGCATCACGCTGCTCCCACGCGCTGAGCAGTTGCGTCAGTGCTTCGCCGTGCGCTTGCGCGGCGAGTTTCTTCAAAGCCAACTGCGCATGTTCCAGCGCGTCGCGCTGCGCCCGAAACGCGGTATCGCCAAGGCGAGGGCCGCGGTCTTCATAGGACGGTCGGTCGCCGAATCGGCCCGGCGAACGCGCGGCATCGCGCGCCCCGCCCGTGCCGTCGGAACGCGCTGGGCGATCGCCAAATTTTCCATCCCTCCGCGGCGCATCCTTGCGGTCGCCGAATTTGCCGCCGCGCCCTGCCGGTGCGGGCTCGGCCTTCTTCATGCCGGGGCGGTCGTCGCCGCGAACCGCCACCACCGGCTTGCGCGGAGCCGGAGGGGGCGTTGCCGGCGCAGCAGGCACTGCAGCCTCGCCTGGCTCCGTCGTATCTTCGGGTGCGCTTGCTTCGGTGCCCGCATCCGCAGTTGCGTCGGCGTCAGGCGCGCCTTGCGCGGCCTGCGCCTGCACTGCAGCCGCCTCGGTTGAACCTTCCGATGCCGCCACCACCGCGGCTGCGGCTTGCGCCTGCCCGCGCAAGGCGGCGTCCAATGCCGTCATGGCGGCGCGGATTTTCTGCGCATCGCCGCTGGCATTGGCCGCTTCGAGGGCCTTGGCCGCATCGAGCACGACGCGGTCGCGATCGCTCAAGGCGCTGGCGGCTTTCTCGCGTTCGTCGGTCTTGCGCTGGAAGGCGTCGTCGATCGGCTTGCGGAACGTATCCCAGAGCTTTTGCTCGTGCTTGCGGTCCAGCGGCACGCCCTGGGCTTCCATCTGCCAGCGCTGCTGCAAGGCCTTGACCGCATCGATGCGCAGCATGGGCGCGGCGCCCAGCACCTGGGCTTCCTCGATCATGGCGTGGCGGCGTTCCAGGCTCTGCTTCTGCATGGCCGCCAACGGCGCCGTGGCGGCGGAGATGGCCTCTTTCCACAGCGGCTGCAGTTCGGCAAAGGCCTTCTCGCTCAGGTGGCCGGCTTCCCGCCAGCGGTCGTTGAACTGGTGCAGGATGCGGTTGAAACCCTTCCAGTCGTCATCGCGCGCAGTGACGTTGTCGGCGGCCCAGGCTTTGACTTCCTCGATCAACGCCAGGCGCTGGTTGCGATGCTCGGCGGCTTCCGATTTCATCTTTTCCAGCCAGGCCTCCACCACCTTGTGGGCTTCATTGCAAGCCTCGTCAAAACGCTTCCACAGCCCGTGATTGGGCACGCCGCCCTGATCGGTCTGCTTCCATTGCTCGCGAAGATTTCGCAGCGTCTCCTGCATCTTGCGGCCACCGATGGCCTGGCCATCCGGGCGCTTGAGCAGGCCTTCGGCCTTGGCCACCAGCTCTTCCCGCAACTGGTCGGCGCGCCAGCGCTGCCAGCCTTCGAGCTCGCCGGCCGCCGCCAGCGCCGCGTGCGCCTGGTTCTCCAGTTTGTCGCCGATCAGCTTGCCATGCTCCTTGAGCGCATTGCGCAATGCGGCAGCGGCGCCGGCACTGGCCTTGCCATGGCCTTCGGCGATCTCTTGCTCCAATTTGGACAGCACGTCGCGAACGGCCTGCGCCGACTGGGCTCGGACTTCAGGGTCGACCCGGGGCTTGGATGGCGACTGCGCCACCTCCACCGGAACGCCACGCGCCGCGCGCAGCTCATCGGCCCACACCGGCACCGGCGGCAACGCAGCCGCGGCGTCATCCGCGGCGGCCACGGCTTGCCCCAACGCAACCTGAAACGCTTCCCAGACGAGTTGCAGCTGCCCCTTGGACGCTTCGAGCTGCGGCGGGAATTTCGCGTCGACGCTGGACCAGTTGGCATCGGTCGCCAATTGCGCGGCCTGCGCCTGCCAATGCTCCACATCGGTCCGCAAGAGTTCGAGCGAAGCCTGCGCATCGCGCCAGGATTTGGTCGACAACACCTCGATGCGCTGCGCCAGCAACACGGCGGCCTCGCGCTGCACTTGCACGCGGTGCTGCAAATCCTCGATGCCCTTGACCCGGTCGGCGAGCTGGGCCTTGAGCACTGCCAGCGGCTCCTTGCTCAGCGGCGCACCCGCCTTGGCAGCGTCGCGCTGCCAGGCCAAGGCGTCGGCCATGTTCAGCTTGGGCAACTCGAGCAGGGTCTGTGCCTTGCCCGCCCATTCAGCCGCTATCGCTTCCTGGCCACGCGCGCGCTTGAGTTCATCGAGCTTTTCGCGCAGGGGCTTGGCCGCGCCCTTGTCGCGCGCGCTCATCTCCTTGAAGACCTCTTGCAACAGTTCGGTGCTCGGCTCGCCAGCCAGCCAATCACGAACGCGCGCAGCGCGCTCACCCGAGGTCGGTGCTGAAAACGCGCCGCCGGTCAGGGCGTCGAGAGGATGTGGGTCGTTGGGTTTGGGTACGGCAGAGGTCACGGCAGGTTCGGATTCGGAGGATTTGAGAGCGGAAAAACGCAGCATGTCAAAGGACTTGAAATAGGCAGCACGCCGGCTACCGCCGAAATGCCAAACGCGTATTTTCGCCCGGTTTCGGCAATGCGCGCCGGAAGGCCTGTTCGCGGCTTTGCAGGACTACGGTGTAGCCAGGCTCAATTCGGCTCGGGGGCTCCATTTGGCGTCCGGCGCAACAGCCTTGGCCGCCCCCAGAAACAGGCGCTCCGGTGAAAGCTGCCGGGACGCAAGATAGTCGCGCACCGCCACACCGCGCTGCAAGGCGAGTTCGCGCATCAAGTCCTCGTTCACGGGTATCTGCGCCAGCAGCAACGCCTCCATTTCTGCCACGGGCAGGTCCTTGGCCATGCCGAGGACATTGCGCGGCTTGGGAATGTCTGCGCGTTTGTAGACCTGCTTGAGCAAGGCCGGGTATTGCGCATCGCCGCCACTGACAGCGGCACTGGCGGCCTGGCTGGCCGCTGTGGTCGGTGCGGCACCTGCCAACACCGCGGCGCGCCGCTTTTCGGCCAGCACCAAGGCGTTGAGGCGCTCGCGCCGGTAGGCCTCGCGCTCAATCTCCAGGCTGGCGGTACCGACGACGGTCATCTTCAGCGCCGGCCGGTCGCCCAGCGCCTTGGCCACTTTCTCCAGGCCCTCGCGCGCCTGCGGCGCCAGTAGCGCACTGCCCGGGGCGAAGCCAACCGTGCTGAGTTCATCGCCGCCACCCCCGATGGCGCCGGCCAGCAACGAGAAGGGCGATGTGATGGCCTTGACGACGAGATTCACGATGAGCTTGAAAATTACCGGCCCCAGGCTGAATTGCGGATCGTTGAGCGAGCCGCTGATGGGTAAATCGAGATCGATCACACCGTTTCGATCGGCCAGCAGCGCTACGGCAAGCTTGACCGGCAGGCTGCTGGGCGCGCCTTCGACCTTGTCGCCGAAGCTGAGCTGGTTCAACACCAGCCTGTTGCTGGCCGTGAGTTGGCCGTCGGGCAGCACCTGGTAGGCAAGGTCCAGGCTGAGCTTGCCGCGCTCGATGCCATGCCCCGCGTACTTGACCGCGTAGGGCGACAGCGGCGGCAGCTCCAGGTCGCGCACCTTGCCCTTGATATCCAATGCCAGCGGCTTGGCCAGCGGGTTGAGCTTGCCCAGGATCTCCAGTGAAGCCGTCCCCTCGGCGCGCCCACGCAGCTCCAGGTCGGCAAGCTGCGGCGTGCCCTGCGCCGGTGTCGATGAAAAGGCGCTCAGCTTGCCGTTGAGTTCACTCAAGTCGGCCGAGTAGTTGGGTTTGACAAAGCGGTCCGAGAAAAACACCTTGCCGTTGAGCAGGCTGATCGGGCCGAAGCGAATGATGGGATCGAGCGCCCCGACGGTATCAGCCGCCGGTGCGATGGTCGCGTTAGCCGGGGGCTTCAATAGATCCTGCAAATTAATGCGACCGCTCTCATGGATGACGAGCCGTGCAAAGAAGTCGCTGAGCGCCGTTTCCTGGACCTCGGCTGCTGGGGCCGTGCCCGGCGCCAGGACGATGCTCAGGCCGCGCAGGCTCAGCGCTTTCCAGCTCAATACCTGCTCACCCGCCTCCAGCCCGCTGGAGCGCACCGGCACACTGTTGGCGCGGAACTCTTCGATCGCACTGTCGCCTGCGATCTTCAGCAGCGGGCCGGCCGGACTGCCGGCGTAGCTGACCCGGCCCTTGAAGCTGGCATCGGCGCGCAGTATCTCCATATTGAGCGCCTCGCCAAAATAAGGCTCAAAAGCGTGCGCCGGGATGCGTAGCGCCTCCACATCCCCCTGCGCCGCCAGCGTTGCGAGGCTCAGGCTGCCGCGCAGGGCGAGGCTGCCAGGCTCGGTTTGACCAGACGCTACGCGGGCCGACGCGGTCAGCGGCGAAGGCTTGGCGCTGTCGGGCGCAACATTCTTCATTTCCAGCTTGAGGGCCGAGAGTTCGAACGCGACCGGCTTGGCCGTGGCTTGGTCCCTATAAGACAACGCCCCGCCATCCAGCAGCAACTCATTGATCACCACGGCCCACTTTGGAGCTGGAGAGCTGGATACCCCTTCGCCACCCAGGAGCCATGACTCGAACATCCAGTGCCGGTCCTGGTCGCGTTCCAGGCGTGCCTGCGGCTGTGTCAGGGCCAGCTTGCCGATCACGATGGTTTGGCGCACCAAATCGGCCTGGGCATCGTTCAGCTGAAGTTGCGCCATGCTGGCCAGCACACTCCCGGCGTCGCGCAACGCGAGCTTGCTCAAGCGCAATCGCGGCGCGCGCAACAGCAACTGGGCTTCCTTGCCGGGTTCCGCCGGCGCATTCCAATCGAGATTCAACTCGGCGTCCAGGCTGCCGCTCAGGGTCGGCTTGATCGCTTGCGCTAGATAAGGCGCGGCAAGGTCCAGCGGCAGCCCGGCCAGGCTCGCATCGAGGCGTGCGGCCAGGTCCGTGCCATTGCCGCTAAACCGCAGGGTCGCGGCCTTGGGCAAGCTCGCGCCCTTTTTGCCAGGTGGCGCGGCGCCCGCCAGCACGGCCGAGCCGCCAAACTGCAAGGGCTGGGAGAACGGAAAGGCAACGGACGAGACTTCCACCACCAGCTCGCGCAGCTCCATTTGTGCCGGCGAACCCGTGGTCTCGTCCGTCCACGCGACTTGCCCATCGCGAAGCGCCAGCTTGTCGAGCTGAATCTTCCAGGCGTGGGGCTTGGGCTGACTGGGGCTCCCGGCGCTCTCTTTTTCCGAATCGACTGCGAATTCGAGGTTCAAACGGCCACCTTTGTCGCGCCGTATCGCAAGCCGGGGAGCGCTCAGCTCCAGTGCCGACAGCTTGGCCGCCTGTTCCAGCGGGCGCACATCCGCCAGCGTCACCTTGAGTGCATCGAATGCCAGCAAGTCCAGCGCCTGGGCGTCGGCCAGCCTGGTATCCCGCGCCTCGACGGTGCCGCTGACTTTGAGAGACATCTTCGGCGCCTGTTCGAACGCGACTTGCAAGTCGGCATGCAACACCGCTGCCTTGAGCTTGACCGGCACGCTGGCCGGGATATAGCGCAAGTAAGGCGCCAGATCGAGCCCGGCAATCCTGACGGACGCATCGGCCTTGCCGGTCTGCGCGAATGGCGTGCCGGTAGCGGCCGAGTCGAAGCGGCTGCTATTTAATAGGAAGGCCAGCCTTGGCTCCACCTTGACTTCGCGGTCGGCTGGAAGATTGCTCAGGAATGGCACGCTCAACTGCAGATCGCGCAACGTGTGGGTCTTGCCTTGCGGCTGATCCGAAAAGTCCGCAGCGCCTCCGCGCAGGGCGAGGTTGTACAGCGCGAACCTGGTTGGTTCGGCCGGCGGCTTGTCCGAAGGCCGGCGCAGGCGTTCGAGCACGTCGTCCACGTCATAGCGACCATCGCCCAGGTGAGCGAGCTGGAGTTGTGGGTCGTCCACCTGGACAGCATCGACCACGGGTGCGAAGCGCAAAAGCGACTGCAATTCACCGTCGAAGTACAGGCGCTTGACCCGCAACTGCGGCGCGGCGCCATCGGCCTTGGCCACGGTGAGGTCGTTGAGCGTCAACTCCAGCGTCCAGGGTTTGAAATCGACGCTTCCGATGCCGACCTTGCGGCCCAGCGCCTCACCGGCCATTTTCTCGCCCTGGCTTTTCAGGAGCGGCGGCACCAGCAACCAGCTTGCGGCCCAGACCGCAGCCACGCCACCCACCACCCACGCCGCCCGCCTGATCCACTTGTTTTTCTTGATCACGTTCAATTGAAATGACATCGCCCGAGTTTTCAGTGCCGCCCCGGAAAGGTCAATGTGCGAAGCAGATGGAAACAAAAAAGAAGAAAGCCCGGTCGGTTGGCATAACGCCTACCCGCCGGGCTTGACGGCTGACTAACGTCTTTGCCGTCTGCTTTCGCAACCGGGAGATTAACGTCCCATGTTGCGCCGGAAGCAAGAGATTGCTTCCATATTTTGCCGGGGCTGCTTCGTAGGCACTTCTTCGAGCGGTGCTAACTGGCTCCTACCGGCTTGATGCCTGAGTGCACAGGCCCAGTCAAATTAGGCGACCGGGAGCGTGATTGCAAATCGACTTTTCAATGACAGCCCTTCGCATCATTGCCGCTTTTGTCTTGACAAGGCGAGCCCAAAGTAGTTTCGTAGAGCGCCGACTCCAGAACCGAGGTAAACAGCGAAACCAGCATTTGGGTCAGATTCCAGGCAGAGGGCACCTTCCGAACAATCTTGCACCGATGTTTTTCGCACTCTTCCTTTGCTGTCAATCCTTGGAAGCTATATTTTTGATAGCAAATGAACGAAAAAAGGTGAGTAAAAGTCGATGGCCCCACCCCAGATCGCGCCCCTCAAACCCCTGATCAGGAGCAATTCAATAGGAGTTTTTAGAATAACAAACCAATTTTTTATTATTGACTAGATATTTAGAAGCCCCCTAGAATCCGCCCGTCCCAACGAAAAACTAGGGACAACCCGAACCCGCTGCCGACCCCGGCTAAATCAGATTGCTGAAGAGGTCCCCGAAAGACCCGACAGAATTTTGATGGCGTACCAATCCAAACGAGGCGCCTGTTTTCATTTTTCATCGCTGCATGGCGTTGAAAGCGAGCAGGCTCCCGCGTAGAAAGGAAGAGCTATGACAGCGTTAGGAAAAACCGCCCAGGCCCTGCGAACCTTCGCATCCGATGTGGCCGACGGCTTTTTCGAAATCACGCACAACGGTTTTGCCCTGGTGGGCCTGATCGTCGTTTTTGCCGTGATCACACTGAACGCCCGGCCCGACTTGCGTCAGACCGGTGAAGAAAAACTCATGGGCTGGCTGCAAGCGCGCCAGGTGGCCTTGCTGGGCATGGAGGTGGAACTCGATGCCATCGACCGCGCCACAGCAGCCAATCCCGGAGACCTGCCCAAGCAGCAGGCCGCCGTGGCCTATTGGCTTGCCAAGAAATACCGCGTGGCGGCCGAGCCGTTGAGCGTGCTGGTGGCTGAGGCGTATGACATCGGCGCCCGTACCAAGCTGGACCCGACCTTGATCCTGGCCATCATGGCGATTGAATCGAATTTCAATCCGTTTGCGCAGAGCACGGTTGGCGCCCAAGGCCTGATGCAAGTCATGACACATGTGCATTCGGACAAGTATGAAAGCTTCGGCGGCAAGCTGGCAGCGTTCGATCCGGTTACCAACCTGCGGGTAGGCGTGAAAGTCTTGCAGGAATGCATCGCGCGCGCTGGCTCCATCGAAGGCGGCCTCAAGTATTACGTGGGCGCAGCCAACATCGAGGACGATGGCGGCTATGCAGGAAAGGTGATGGCGGAATACGCCCGCCTGCGCCAGGTGGCTGTCGGCCGGGCCGTTCCCGCGGCGCCGCCGCAGATCGCTGCCCCGGCCCGAGTGATACCGGTCGGGGTCCCGGCAGCTCCGGTCAAGCCCGAAGAGGCCGAAGACAAGGTGGCGGCGCTGTCCCACTCCTGATGCGCCAGCAAAAATGGCTGGCGCTCCGCTACACTACGCGGGTACGCGACTGGCGATAGGCGCAACGCATTAAAAACATGCAACGTGCGCTGACGTGGAGTGCCAACCAACGTGTGCCCAGCGCCTCGGCGCCGGGGCATCGGCAAAACCACTGGGAAGCGTACCGCCGCCGATTGTTCGCGCGGTGTTCAGCCGTTCGCCTGGGCAGCCCTTGTTTTCAGCAAATCGCCGACGCCAAGGACCATCGTCTTGAAGGACTGCCATGTACGACCGCAACATTCTGATTGAACAGACCGACCCCGAGATTTTTGCCGCCATCCAGGCCGAAAACTTGCGCCAGGAACAACACATCGAGCTGATTGCCAGCGAAAACTACGCATCGCCCGCCGTCATGGCGGCGCAAGGCACCCAGCTCACCAACAAATACGCCGAGGGCTACCCCGGCAAGCGCTACTACGGCGGCTGCGAGTTTGTCGATATCGCCGAGCAACTGGCTCTGGCCCGCGTCAAACAGCTGTTTGGTGCCGAGGCCGCCAACGTCCAGCCCCATTCCGGCGCCCAGGCCAATGAAGCCGTCTTCCTCGCCTTCCTGAAGCCCGGCGACACCATCATGGGCATGAGCCTGGCCGAGGGCGGGCACCTGACTCATGGCATGGCACTGAACATGAGTGGCAAGTGGTTCAACGTCGTCTCCTATGGCCTGAACGAAAAAGAAGAGATCGACTACGACGCGATGGAGCGCAAGGCCCATGAGTCCAAGCCCAAGCTGATCATCGCCGGCGCTTCGGCCTATGCACTGCGCATCGATTTCGCGCGTTTTGCCAAGGTGGCAAAAGACGTGGGTGCCATTTTCATGGTCGACATGGCGCACTACGCCGGGCTGATCGCCGCCGGCGTCTACCCCAACCCCGTGCCCCATGCCGATGTGGTGACCTCCACCACCCACAAGAGCCTGCGCGGCCCGCGCGGCGGCATCATCCTGATGAAGCCCGAGCACGAGAAGGCCATCAACAGCGCCATCTTCCCCGGCCTGCAGGGCGGCCCGCTGATGCATGTGATCGCCGCCAAGGCGGTGGCCTTCAAGGAGGCGCTGGCGCCTGAATTCAAGGTGTACCAGCAGCAAGTGGCCAGAAACGCCCAGATCGTCGCTGAAACCCTGGTTTCGCGTGGTTTGCGCATCGTGAGCGGCCGCACGGAATCACACGTGATGCTGGTTGACCTGCGTGCCAAAGGAATTACCGGCAAGGAAGCCGAGGCCGTCCTGGGCGATGCCCACATGACCATCAATAAAAATGCGATCCCCAACGACCCGGAAAAGCCGATGGTCACCAGCGGTGTGCGCATCGGCACACCGGCCCTGACCACGCGCGGATTCAAGGATGAGGAAGCCAAGTTGACCGCCAACTTGGTTGCAGATGTGCTCGACAACCCGCGTGATGCCGCCAATATCGCAGCAGTTCGCGCAAAGGTCAACGCACTGACCAGCCGCTTCCCGGTCTACAAGTAACTCCCATGAAATGCCCCTTCTGCAGCCACGCGGAGACGCAAGTCGTCGAGACCCGCGTGTCTGAAGACGGGGATTTCATCCGACGCCGCCGTCAGTGCGGCGCCTGCGAAAAGCGTTTTACGACCTACGAGCGCCCCGAGGTCAGCTTCCCCGCCATCGTCAAGAAGGATGGCCGGCGCATCGAATTCGAACGCGCCAAACTGCTCGCCTCCATGAACCTGGCGCTGCGCAAGCGCCCGGTCAGCACAGAGCAGGTCGACAGCGCCATCGAGCGCATGGAAGAAAAACTGCTCAACCTCGGCGTCCGCGAAGTCCCCTCCGCCCGGATTGGCGAGCTCGTCATGCGCGAACTCAAAAAGCTCGACAAGGTGGCTTACGTGCGCTTTGCCAGCGTTTATCGCAGCTTCGAAGATATCGATGATTTCAAGACGCTGGTCGACGAGGTGCGTCGCTAGC
>DATILI010000045.1:0-10457 GCA_035476635.1 Burkholderiaceae bacterium
CGCCTTTCTCAAGTTGGCCGGGGCGATGCGCAGGGCTTCGCGGTATTTGGCCACGGTGCGGCGCGCGCATTCGATGCCCTGCTCTTTGAGCATCTCGGAAATCTGGTTGTCGGACAGCGGCTTCTTGGTGCTTTCGCTGGCGACGAACTGCTTGATCAACGCGCGCACCGCGGTACTGGAGGCATTGCCGCCGGTCTCGGTGCCGAGCGCGGAGCCAAAGAAATACTTGAGCTCGAAGGTGCCGAACGGCGTGGCCATGTACTTGGCCGTGGTCACGCGGGAAATGGTGGATTCGTGCAGGCCCAGCTCGTCGGCAATTTCGCGCAGCACCAGTGGCCGCATGGCAAGCTCGCCGTGCACAAAGAAGTTTTTCTGCCTCTCGACGATGGCGTTGGACACGCGCAGGATGGTGTCAAAGCGCTGCTGGATGTTCTTGATGAACCAGCGCGCCTCCTGCAGCCGCTGCTGCAGCGCCGCGTAGTTCGATGAATCCCTGCCGCCGCCCTTGTGCGCCTTCAGCGCACTGGCATAGATGTCGTGCACGCGCAGGCGCGGCATGACGTCGGCGTTGAGCTGGACCCGAAACCGCGCCTGCGCGCCGCGCCCGACCTGGACCACGAGCACATCGGGCACCACGATGTTGCGCTCCACGTCGACGAAGCGGCGCCCGGGCTTGGGTTCGAGCCGTGCGATCACTGCGATGGCCGCCTTGATGGCGGCTTCGCTGTGGCCGCACAGCTGCGCCAGGCGCTTGACGTCGCGCCGCGCCAGCAGCTCCATGGGTTGCGCGCAGATGCGCAGCGCCGCGGCGCAGGCTTCTTCGTCCAGCGTACCGGCAGCGCGCAGCACCTGCAGCTGCAAGGTCAGGCACTCCGCGAGATGGCGCGCACCGACGCCGGGCGGGTCGAGGTTTTGCAGCAGGCGCAACGCCACGGTGAAGCGGTGGACGAGCTCTTCCGTCTGCTCCTCGTCGCCGCCGGACAAACCCGCGGCAAGCGACTCCAGCGGGTCTTCCAGATAGCCGTCGTCATTAAGCGACTCGATCAGGAAGCGCAGCGCAGCGCTGTCGACGTCACTCAGGCGCAGGCTCAGGGCCTGCCGGTGCAGATGCTGCTGCAGCGATTCCTGGCTGCGTGCAAGTTCGGTGGCGTCGGCTTCCTCTTCATCGCCGGCGTTGTTCTTGCGCGCCGGGGCGTCGCCGCCCCACTCGCTGTCGTCGGGCGCGATCTCGCTGGTGCCGTCGCCGTCCCAGCTCTGGTCATCTTCCTGCCCGGAGACCGGCGCTTCGGTATCGCTCTGGCTTGTTTCACTGGCGCTTGCAGTGCTGCTTTCGCCGGCGTAGTCGCTGGTCGAACTGGCCATGGCTTCGGTGTCGCGGTCTTCCTCCCGCACCGGCGTATCGGCCTGGGCCAGCCCGAACTCCTCACGCGCCACTTCGTCTTGGGTGACTTCAAGGAAGGGGTTGTCGTCGAGCATCTGCTCGACTTCCTGGCTCAGCTCCAGCGTCGACAACTGCAATAGCCGGATTGACTGCTGCAGCTGGGGCGTCAGCGCAAGATGCTGCGAGACGCGGAGTGACAGGCCTTGCTTCATGGTCAACCGCCCTACATTCGGAAGTGCTCGCCGAGGTAGACCCGGCGCACGTCGGCGTTGTTGACGATTTCGGAAGGCGTACCCTGCGCCAGCACGTGGCCGTCGCTGATGATGAAGGCGTGGTCGCAGATGCCCAGCGTCTCGCGCACGTTGTGGTCGGTGATGAGCACGCCGATGCCGCGCGACTTCAAGAAGCCGATGATGCGCTGGATCTCGATCACGGCGATGGGGTCGATGCCGGCAAACGGTTCGTCCAGCAGGATGAACCGCGGCTGGGTCGCCAGCGCACGCGCGATCTCCACGCGGCGCCGCTCGCCGCCAGACAAAGCCAGCGCCGGCGAATCACGCAGGTGCTCCACGCGCAGGTCTTGCAGCAAGCTGGTGAGGCGCTCTTCGATGTCGGCCTTGTTCAGCGGCTTGCCCGCCATCTCGCCGCTGGAATAGCGCTGCAACTCCAGCACGGCACGCACGTTGTCTTCGACATTGAGCTTGCGGAAGATCGAGGCCTCTTGCGGCAGGTAGGACAGCCCCAGGCGCGAACGACGATGGATGGGCATGTGGCCCACGGAGCGGCCGTCGATGGTGATGTCGCCGGCGTCCGATCGAACCAGCCCGACGATCATGTAGAAGGAGGTGGTCTTGCCCGCGCCGTTGGGGCCCAGCAAGCCGACGACCTCGCCTTTTTGCACGGCCAGCGAGACGTCCTTGACGACCTTGCGGCTGCCGTAGGATTTTTGCAGGTTGCGGGCTTCGAGCCGGCTGATGGCGGCTGCCGGAACGCTTTGTGGCGTGCCGGCCGTCACTTTTTCTCCCCGCCCAGCGTGGTGCTGGGGCGCAACGCCGGGGCAGCCGCTGCGGCAGGGGCGGCCGGCGCCGATGCCGCGCTTTTGGGTGTGAGGACCGCACGGACGCGGCCGCCTATGTTGCCGCTGTTGGGGGCGGATGTGTTTCCGTCCACAGTGAATACCTCGGTGGTGTTGTCGTAGACCACGATGGCGCCGGCAACTTCATCGTTGAGTACGGCGCCCTTGTAGCGGCGCATCTCGCCGCGCTTGATGAATTTGACGACGTCGGCCTTGCCGTCGTATTCGATGGTTTCGCCTTCACCCTCGATGAATTCGTCCAGACCTTCGCGCTTTTGCCGGAAGAAGGCGCGCTGGCCGGGCTCGGCGGTGACCACGCCATGCTGGTAGCCCTCGGGATCCTGGCGCACGTCCAGCCGGGCGCCGCGGATGATGATGCTGCCCTTGGTCATGACCACCCGTCCCGTGAACACATTGGTCTGCTTCAGATCGTCGTAGCGCAGGGCATCGGCTTCCACGTTCATGGGCTTGCTGCGGTCGGCCCTTTCGGCACCGGCTGCGCCACCCAGCAGCAGCAATGCAAGCAGAATCAGAAGACGGGAATTGATGGTTTTCATAGAGGCACGAATCTTGCTCTGGATTGTAGCAACCGATTTTGGCCGTCTCAGTAAAAAAGCCCGCGATGCGGGCTTTTTGTTGACGGGAAAGCCGATTGGCCAGCTTATTTGGTCTTGCGGGTTTCTGCCACCAGGTATTCGGTGACCTGCAATGCGCGCTCCATGCTCTGGGCGAGCGAGCCGTCGGTGTAATACCGCCCGGCAATCCCCAGCGCCGGAACACCGGAGACCTTGTAGGCATCCTGCAACTCGGTCGCTTTCTGGGCCTTCTTGGGGGCCGTGAAGTTGTAGGCGATCTGGAACTTTTCCTTGTCCAGGCCCTGCTTGGCCACCCATTCAAAAATGGCTTCATCCCGGGCCAGCTGCTGCTTTTCCACGTGGATGGCGTAGAACACCTTGCGCTGCATTGCCTCGACCTTACCCAGGGCTTCCAGGGCGTAGTAGAGTTTTTGCTGCGGCACAAAGCTGTTGTTGAAGGCCACCGGAACGCGCCGGAACGCGATCTCCTTGGGCAGGTTCTTGATCCAGGTTTCCAGCTTGGGCTCAAAGGCGTTGCAATGCGGGCAGCTGTACCAGAAGAACTCGATCACTTCGACCTTGCCCGGCGCTGCCTCCACCGCTACGCGCTTGTCCAGCGCGATGTAGTCAGATCCCTCTTGCGGCTTCTTGGCCTGGGCCCAGGCGGCCGGTGTGGCGCTCAAGCCAACGGTGGAAGCGGCCAAGGCCGTGGCGGTAGACAGCGAAAACTCGCGACGTTTCATCAGTAAACACTCCTTGAACGGGGTCAGACAGGCAAGCTGCGGAAAAGTTCAGCGGGCGCGCGGCGCCTCAGCGCTGCACGCGTACCAGGGCCGTTTCCAGTCCGGCAGTGTCCAGTTTTTCCTTGATGCGGTCCGCATCGTCCTTTTTGCCGTAGGGGCCGATGCGGACGCGAAAAACGGTGCGCCCGGATTGCTCGCGCTCGGTGACCTTGGCCTCCCAGCCCATGATGGCCAGCTTGGCGCGCTGCGCTTCGGCATCGTCCACCGTGCGAAAGGCGCCGGCCTGCACGAAGTAATCAAACGGATCGGGCCCGGCCGTGCTGGCACGCGCCTTGGCCAGGTCACCCAGCGGGTCGTTCGGCGCCGCCGCGGCCGCCTTGGCTTCAGCCTTCACCGGCTGGGGCGCCGCGGTGATCGTCGCGGCCTTGGGGGTTGAGGACTCCGGGGCAACGGCCACAGGCGTAGCCGTTCCCACGGTACCGGAGGCGGCCGCTGCCGGCGGCCGCGCCGGATTCTTGCCATACAGCGGCGCGTTCGGGTCCCAGTCCTTGTTTTTCTTGGTTTCGGCCGCGTCGTGCTCAGCCGTGCGGCTTAGCGCCTTGTTCAAGAAGGGCACCGGCACCTTGGTGACGTAGACCGCCACCGTCAGGGCCGCTCCCAGACCGACGACCACGCCGATGATGAAGCCCAGAATTGTTCCGCCGCCTTGTAGTTTCATTGAATCGCTCACATCTTCGAAGGTGCCGATACGCCCAGTACGGCAAGACCATTGTGCAATACCTGCGCGGTGGCAGCGACCAGCGCCAGCCGGGCTTTCCTGACCGCTTGATCGTCGACCAGGATGCGCTCGGCGTCGTAGTAGCTGTGGTAGCAGGCGGCCAGTTCGCGCAAATAAAAGGTCACGTCGTGCGGCGCGAAGTCTTTCGCCGCGGCGCTCAGCATGTCCGGGTACTTGGCAAGCAAAAGCATCAGCGCCAAGGCTTGCGGGCTTTGCAGCGGCGCAAGGTCGGTGTCGGTCAGCATGGCCACATCGCCGCCGTCTTTTTCTTTCCACGCCGCCAGTACCGAGCAGATGCGCGCGTGCGCGTACTGCACGTAGTAGACCGGGTTGTCGTTGTTCTGCGCCAGCGCCAGGTCGACGTCGAACACATACTCGGTGTCGGGCTTGCGCGACAGCAGGAAGAAGCGCACGGCGTCCTTGCTGGTCCATTCGACCAGATCGCGCAAGGTGACGTAGCTGCCGGCGCGCTTGGAGATCTTCACCTCTTCGCCGCCGCGCATCACGCGCACCATGGTGTGCAGCACGTAGTCGGGATAGCCGGCGGGAATGCCGACGTTGGCCGCCTGCAGGCCGGCGCGCACGCGCGCGATGGTGCCGTGGTGGTCGGTGCCCTGGATGTTCACCACCTTCTGAAAGCCGCGCTCCCACTTGGTGATGTGGTAAGCGACATCGGGCACGAAGTAGGTATAACTGCCATCGGACTTGCGCATGACGCGGTCCTTGTCGTCACCGTAGTCGGTCGACTTGAGCCACAGTGCGCCGTCCTGCGCATAGGTCTTGCCGGCCTCCTGCAGTTTCTTGACCGCCGCATCGACCTTGCCACTGGTGTACAGGCTGGATTCGAGGTAGTAGTTGTCGAACCTGACCTGGAACGCCTTCAAGTCCAGATCCTGCTCGTGGCGCAGATAGGCCACGGCAAACTGGCGGATGCTGTCCAGGTCTTCGATGTCGCCGGAAGCGGTGTACGCGCGGTCGTCGGACGAAACGGTTTTCTTCGCCTTGAAGTCTTCGGCGATGTCGGCAATGTAGTCGCCGTTGTAGGCCGGGGCGTTTTCGCCGCTGGGCCATTGCGCATCGCCGGGCTTGAAACCCTTGGCGCGCAGTTGCGTGCTGCTGGCCAAGGTGGCGATTTGCACGCCCGCGTCGTTGTAATAGAACTCCCGGTAGACGTCCCAGCCCTGGGTTTGAAACAGGTTGCAAATGGCATCGCCCAATGCGGCTTGCCGGCCATGGCCAACGTGCAGGGGGCCGGTTGGGTTGGCTGACACGAACTCGACCAGCACGCGCTGGCCGTTCGCAGGCTGCGCGCCAAACTGCTGCGCCGCCGTGAGCACTTCGCGCACGATCTGCTGCTTTGCCTCGGCCTTGAGCTTGATGTTGATGAAGCCCGGCCCGGCGATGTCGATGCTGTCCACCCAGCGCTGAAACGGTGCGAGCTGCAGCAACTCGGTGCGCAGGCTTTCCCCGACCTGGCGCGGATTGAGTTTCAAGGGCTTGGCCAGCTGCATCGCGGCGGTGCAGGCCAGGTCGCCATGGGCGGCAACCTTGGGCGACTCGAAGGCGGCCTTGGCCCCGGCGCCGGGAGAAAGTTTTTCCAGCCCGGCGGCCAGCGCGTCGAGCAGTTCTTGTTTGACAGAGAGCATTCCCCGATTTTACGGGGGCGGTCATCGTTGCCCGGCCCGGCAGTGAAACCGCCTTGCCGGCTCAAGCGTTGTGTGTTGGAATCCGCGCGGGACTCCTGCGTCCCGCAGGGTTCGGTACAACAACTTCTTCTTGTTCAGGAGCTACCCATGAGAAATCTTCTCCCGCTTATCGCTGCCGTTGGTTTGACACTGTCGTTCGCGCTGGCGCATGCAGCCGACGACAAGAAACCCGCCGCCACCGCAACCGCCGCACCCGCAGCCATGGCGGCCCCTGGCAGTTGCGATGCCATGGCCGCCGAGAAGAAGCTGGCGGGCGCGGCCAAGACCAGTTTTCTGAAGAAGTGCGAGACCGACGCCAAGGCCGCTGCGGGCCCGTCCTCGTGCGACACCATGGCGACCGAAAAGAAATTGGCCGGCGCAGCCAAGACCAGCTTCCTGAAAAAATGCGAGACCGATGCAAAGGCTGCCGCCGGCCCGTCCGCCTGCGATTCCAAGGCGGCCGAAAAGAAACTGGCCGGCGCCGCCAAGACCAGTTTCGTCAAGAAATGCGAGGCAGACGCCGTCGCCGCCAAGAAGTAAGTTTCCCGGGCTACTTGCCGTAGCCGCGCGCCAGGAACACCGCCGCCAGCGGAATCAGCGGCAGGATGTGGGCTTGCACCATGACAAGCCGGCGCGCGAGCTTGATCTGCGCCGCATCGGGCAACTGGCCCGTGGCCCGCAATGTGCGGCGCCAGCGCAGGAACATCATCGTCGGCTTGATCGAAGTCAAGCCGATGATCACAAACAACGTGACCTTCACGTGCAACAGCGGATTGCTCCAGTACCAGCCCATTCCCTTGGCGCCCCAGTAGGTGCGCGCAAGGCCGGTGAGCAGCACGGCAACAGACGCCATGCCGTAGACCATGTCGATCCGAGCCAGCCGCTCGACCACTTTTTCATTGAGCCAATCAACACGGCACAGCGCCGCCTCGCTGGCGAGAAACACCACCATGGTCAGGATGGCGAGGATGTGAACATAGGCCAGCAGGGCTTCGGCGGTCATCGTTTGGGGCTCCATTCGGGAGTGTCTACGCCGCCGCCCAGAACTCCGGCTGGCTGTAGGTGTGCTTGAGGAAATCGATCCACAAGCGTACCCGCAAAGGCAGATGCTTGCGCTGCGGAAACACGGCATAGATACCGTTGGGGGGCGCTGCGTAACTCTCCAGCACAGCCACCAGGTGCCCCGCGGCAATCTCGCTTTCGACCTCCCAGGTGCTGCGCCAGGCAACGCCGTAGCCGCCCAGGCACCAGTCGTGCAGCACCTGGCCGTCGGAGCAGTCCAGCGGGCCGCCGGGTTTGAGGTGAATGACTTCGCTGTCGTGCCCGTCAAACGCCGCGGCCGGAGCCACTGCGCCCGCGAGGGCGCCTTCCTGTTGCTGCCCAAGGGCGTTGCGCGGCACGCGAAACGCCCAGCCCCGGGTTTGCGAGGCATCGCTGGACAAGGTCAGGCAGGCGAACTTCACCAGCTCGTTGGGATGCTGCGGCGTGCCATGGCGCTTCAGGTAGTCGGGCGTGGCCACGCACAGGCGGCGGTTGTCGGCCAGGCGCACGCTGACCAGGGACGAATCCGGCAAGTCGCCGACCCGCACGGCACAGTCGTAGCCTTCGCCGGCGAGATCGACGACACGGTCGGAGAGGTTCAGCGAAATCGTCACATCGGCATGCAGGCCGCGAAACTTCGGCACCAGCGGCGCCACGTGGCGGCGCCCGAAGCCGGCCGGCGCCGTGATGCGCAAGTGGCCGCTGGCCTTGACGCCGCCGGCCGAGACGCTGGCTTCGGCGTTGGCGACATCGGCCAGCAAGCGCTGGCAGTCTTCGAGGAAAGCGCTGCCCTCATGCGTCAGTGAGATGCGCCGTGTGGTGCGCACCAAGAGCTTCACGCCCAGGCGCTCTTCCAGCGCATCGAGCCGCCGCCCCATGATCGCGGGGGCCACGCCCTCCGCGTTGGCGGCCGCAGTCAGGCTGCCCTTGGTCGCGACGGAAACGAAGGATTCCATCTGCTTGAGTTTGTCCATGCCGGCAGATTATGCGTATGAAAGTTAAAAATCAAGACGCCAGAGGTCTTGATTCGTGTCGATTCGACATGACAGAACGGCAGGACCACGCCCGCCGTTCCTGAGGGCGCATCAACGTGGGGTTGACGTCAGCGCCAGCCGAACTTGGCCATTTCAAGCGCTACGCGGTCAGCGATGAGCTGATGGCCGTACGGTGTGGGATGCACCGTATCGGCGTACTGGTAGTGGGAAACGTCACCCGCGATGGTGCTGGCCGTCGTACAGGTCAGCGAATAGCCCGGCAGCGGGTTCAGCGGCGAGGTGCTGCTGCAGGCCGGCGTCGTGATGTTGGTCAGGCCAAACGCGGCGGGATTGGCAGCCTGCTCCACGCTTTGGGCATAGGCGTCGATGTAGATCACATTGCCGCCGACGCCG
Organism: Burkholderiaceae bacterium; assembly: GCA_035476635.1. Lineage (GTDB taxonomy): Bacteria > Pseudomonadota > Gammaproteobacteria > Burkholderiales > Burkholderiaceae_C > DATILI01. Next base: position 8,667 of record DATILI010000045.1, read on the forward strand.
TTGAGGCCGGCCGAAAGCTGCGCGTTGAAGGTTTTGACGGCCGCCTCGGTCAGCGCCTTGCTGCCCGGCGCGGCCACCTCCGCCGCCAGGCTGCTGGGTGTGAGCGCCACGTTCGGCAGGTTGACGACCACCACGAACTTGGCCCCCTTGCCCACGATCTGGGTCCTGACGAGGGCGGCGAGTTCGGCGCCCGCGACGCCCATGGCCGCCACGGCCTGCTCGGCCGTAAAGCTGGCGCTGATGGAACCAAGGTTCATGAACAGGTCATTGCCTCCGGCAAGCACCAGCACGATTTCATTGCCGCTGAAGGCGCCGCCCTTGGCGGCGAGATGCCGCGCCACCTGCGTGGTGAGCGGAACCGTGAGCTGGCCCAGTTGGCCCTGGAACGCCGTGGCCGGATTGGGCGAGGCGAGCAAGGCGGCGTTCCACGGACCGATCGGGTTGGTCACGCGCGAACCGCCCTGGCCATACGCGGTGCAGCCCGGGTGGTCGGTCACGGGGCCGGCAAACGCCGCCAATTGACCGGTGGCGTTGAGGCCAGTCTGCGCAGCGCAGGGCACGGGCAGATTGAGCGTTGCGGCGAGGCGATCGATCCAGATCTTGCCGTCGGGGCCGTTGACGGTGTATTTGCCACCGCCGGCAGCCGCGATACCGGCTGTCTTGTACGAACCGACATCGCTCAGGCTGTCACCAAACGACACCAGCGACTCGAACCGGATCCCGTCGCTGCCGCCGCAGCTGGCCAGCAATATGGCCGCGCCCAGCGCAGCCAGTTTCCGCTTGATTTGAATCATGTTCGCACCCTTCCTGTTGAAAATCGAACGACCGTTCTTTTATTGCGGAAACGATGTTACGGGGTCCGATCAGCCACGCGAACGGGGTTACTACCGACACCCGGCAAATTAGCGCCGTGGCGCGTGGCGGTACTTCAGCTTCATGCCCAGGATAGAAGCCGCCAGCAGCAGCGTGATCGTGTTCGCCGCCACCACCGGCCAGGCCCCCAGCAACAGGCCATAGACCAGCCACAGCGTCACGCCAAGCGTGAACACGCTATACATGAGGAGCGAAATACTGCGCACGTCGCGGGTTCGATAGGTCTGCCAGGCCTGCGGCACAAAGCTGGCCGTGGTCAGGCCGGCGGCGAGATAACCGATGAGTTCAGAGGTTGGCATGGCGTCAATTGTCCCTGACCGTCCAGTCGAGCAGCGCATCGATCGCGGGGCGCAGGCCGGCCGCATTCGGGTGGTTGGCGATGGCCACCAGCACGTAGCGCCGGCCACTGGCGGCATGCACATAGCCCGCCACACCGGCGACATCGCGCAGGCTGCCCGTCTTCAGATGCGCAATGCCCGCAGCCTTGCCCCGGCTGCGACGCAGGGTGCCGTCGACGCCGGTGATTGGCAGGGAGGACATCAGCTCCGGCATCACCGGCGACAGGTACGCGGCCTGCAGCAACCTTGCCAGGGCCTGCGCGCTGATGCGCTCGTTGCGGCTCAAGCCCGAGCCGTTGTCGAACACCGGCAAGTCCGCATCGCCAAAGCGCTCCTTCCACCAGGCACGCAGCACGTCGCGCGAGGCCGCCAGCGTGGCCACGCCGGTCTGCGTGCCGCTGCCTGCAGGCCTTGCGGGCAGGCTCAGGGTCAGGAACACCTGCTGCGCCATCACGTTGTTGCTGTACTTGTTGATGTCGCGCACCAATTCGGCCAGCGGCGGCGATGCGACTTCAAAGGCCGGCTTCAGGCCTGCGGGCACCTTGCCTTCACGCACCTGGCCGCCGAGCTTGCCGCCCAT
>DATILI010000046.1:0-6116 GCA_035476635.1 Burkholderiaceae bacterium
TCCGAGGCGGTACTGGACATCCTGCCCTCGCCGCAGCGTGGGCCGTTTACCAAGGAAGATGGCGAAGTGGTCATCGATGCGAACGGCAAGCGTGTCTGAACGGAATCTGCCCTCATCGAATCTCGACGCCGGTTCCTACAAAGTTCCCAGCTTCGAGGCACTGGCGCCTTCGACGCGCATGATCACGATCCCGAACCAGAGCTCTGTCGCCAAGGCCTTCCTGGAGTTCGACGAGGCAGGCCGCATGAAGCCTTCGTCCTACTACGACCGCGTGGTCGATGTCATGGAGGAACTGGTCAAGTTCACCTTGCCCACGCGCGATGTGTCACCCTATCTGGTGGATCGTTACAGCGAGCGCAAGGACACAACGGCCGCCGGCGCCGGCGTGCCACAGCAGTTGCTACCGCTGTCCGCCGGGTCCACGGCGTCCAGGCCGCAGACGCCGGTTTCAGGAAGTTCCAGCTCCACGCGATCGGCCGCCTGCAGATCGCCTGCAATGGCCGCCACGACCGAGCGCGCCTGCTCGAAACCGGTGGCCATCAGGAAGGTCGGCGCACGGCCATAGCTCTTGACGCCCAGTGAATAGAAGCCGGGCTCTGGGTGCGACAGCTCGCGATGCCCGTGTGGTCGCACGGTGCCGCAGCTGTGCAGATTTGGATCGATCAGCGGTCCCAGCGCTTCAGCGGACTCCAGCCAGGGATCAAGCTTCAGGCGCAACTCGCCGGTCATGGTCAGATTCGGACGTTGGCCCGTTGCGCAAATGATTTCGTCAATACCGGCCAGCGTGGCCGGCCCACCTTCGGCGTCCAGGCCGACGATGGTGATCGCACCGTTTTCGCGGCGCAGCTCCGTGATGCGCAAGCCGGCGATGAACTCCAGCGTGCCATCGTCGCGCAAGGCTTTGAGGGACGTACCGAGTTGGCCGCGTGCGGGAAGAGCGTCTGCGGCCCCGCCGCCAAAGACGCGCGTCAGCACCGGCGAGCGTACGGTCCAGGCCAGGCGCGTGCCCGCTGCTTGCTTGGCCAGGTCGGCGAGGGCCAGGAGCGCGTTCGCTGCTGAGTGACCAGCGCCCACCACCAGTATGCGTTTTCCTGCATAGCGTGAGCGGTGCTGGCCGAGCACGTCAGGGATGCCGTAGAAGATCGCGTCCTGCAACTCAGCCTCGCCCAAGGCGGGCAGGCCATTGGCACCAATAGGGTTCGGAGTGTTCCAGGTGCCGGTGGCGTCGATCACTGCCCGGGCGCGCAGCTCGATGGGCTTGCCATCCCGGGTGGCGCGGATCACGAATGCGGCCTTGTCGCGACCCGTGGTCTTGACCTTGTCGAAGCCTTCGCGGCTGACGGACTGCACCTTGGTGTTCAGCTGCAGCGCGCGCGCGACCTGCGGCAAGGCCGCGAACGGTTGCAGCACTTTGCGAACGATGTCGCCCGCTGGCGGCAACTCATCGGCTGGCGGCGGCGTCCAACCCGTGGGCTCCAAGAGCTTTGCCATGGCCTGGTCGACGTTGTACTGCCAGGGAGAGAACAGCTTCACGTGGCCGTAGTCCAGCAGGTTCGCACCCACCTGCGCACCAGCTTCCAGCACGATGGGTTCGATGCCGCGCTCGATCAGGCGCGCCGCGGCGGCCAGCCCGACAGGACCGGCACCCAGCACCGCCACTGGTAGCGTGGCGTCCATTGCCGGCGTGTCGATCAGCGTCAGCGACATCAGCGCAGCACACGCGGGACATGCGCCCTGGAACTCAGCAGATGCATGAAGCGCCGCAGGTGCGTTTTCTCGCGGGCCGCGCTTGAAGCCAAACTGCGCGAAGTATTCGGGCGCGGTGACCGAGAGGAGATACATCTTGGCAATCTGGCGGCGCCTGGCTTCTTGCAGAAGGCGCGAGACCAGTAGCTTGCCAATGCCCTGGCGCTGCAGGCCAGGCGCAATGGCGACCGAACGCAGCAGCGCGAGATCACCATAGACCTCGGCTCCTGCGGTTCCGATGATTTCCTTGCCTTGCGTGGCCAGCAGGTAGGTAGCCAGATGGTCCTGCGCGCCGTCCAGCGGGAGCTTGTTGGCCTCCAGCAGCGCGGCGATTGCCGGCCAGTCGGATGGGGTGGCGGGACGCAGGGAGATGCTTGAGATCGACATTCGGATTCCTTTCATTCAGATGACACGGGCAAAAGCTCACCCCGACGCCATCGCGAAGCGCCTGCATGAGCAACAAATACGAGAGTTCGAAGGTCCTGCTTCAGGTCGCCTGAAGATCCGGGCTACGGATGGTGCTGATCGCCACCGAAGGCGAACAGTAGGTTTGCTTCGAGGCAGGCCATGGCGCGCTTCAGCATTCGCAACTGGAAGCACTTTGAGCAGCCTGCGGCTGCCCCTGGCAACAGTTCATCGTCATGAACGACAACAAGGCGTTCATCTGTTCATAGGACGCACGGTAGATCAAACTCCTGCCATCGCGCTCCTGCGTCACGAGCCCGGCGTTGAGGAGCTCCTTCAAGTGGAACGACAAGGTCGCAGCCGGTGTTTCCAGCAACTCGACCAGCGCACCCGGCGTCATTCCCGCTTCGCCAGCGACCACGAGCGCGCGAAAGGTTTTCAGGCGTACCGGCTGCGCGAGTGCCGCCAAGGCTTTGATGACTGCTGTTTCTTCCATTATTCGATAATAGTCGAATAATCAAATTGATGCAAACCAGTTTCGGGTTGCTACAGCCGCTGCGCGTAAAAAAGCCCGACCGGGTCGGGCTTGAACGTTGGGTACTGCGCCCGCTCGGACGGGCAGCAGGGTCCGCGCGTAAGGGATCAGCTACCGATTCGCCCGCCGTCGTTCTTGGTGATCACGATCGTCGCCGAGCGCGGGCGTTTGCCTGCACCGTAGCCAGCATTGCTGGGCCATTGGCTGGTGTATTTGGTCGTATCGCTCAGATTGGCCTGCGCGGTAGTCTCGCCCGGGTGCTGGATGTTGATGAACATGGTCTTGCCATCCGGCGTTTCGCATAGCCCCGTGATTTCGCAGGCCGCGGGACCCACCAGGAAGCGCTTGAGCGTGGTCGCGGTCGGCGCTTTGCCGACGTTGGTGACAACGTCGAGCTTGCTGCCGTCGGCCTTGGTGTAGCTCAAGGTCTTCTTGGCACCATCGCCCACCTGGCCGGGCACAGCTGCCAGCATCATGCAGTTGGTGACATCGGTGAAGGCACCGTCATCGGTCTGGATCCAGCAAATGCCGGTGGCAGGGCTGAACACCAATCCGTCTGGGCTGGAAAAGTCTTGATCAGCGGTCAAGCTGGAGATGTTCACCAGTGCCTTGTCGGCACCAGCCTCGGCCCCGAAGAGGTAGATGTCCCAGGTGAAAGCGGTTGCCGATCCGCCTGCGGAGCCTTCCTTCATGCGCAGCAGATGGCCATTGGGGTTGCCGGCTTGCGCAGTGGTGCCCTTCATGTCGGTGTAGACGCGCGGGTTGGCGCTGTCCGGCGCGAGCTGGGAGCCCGTGGGCTCGACGCGACGGTCACTGTTGTTCGTCAGCGTCTGGTAGATCTCGCCGTTGGCTGGGTTCACGCTGCCCCACTCAGGACGGTCCATTTTGGTGGCGCCCACTGCATCGCCAGCGAGGCGCGCATTCACCACCACATCGGCCTGGTCGGCGAACTTGTAGCCCGCATAGTTGGCCACGGCGGTGTTGCTGAGCGTCAGCTCGATCCACTGGCCGGAGCCGTCGGCGTTGAACTTGGCGACAAAGAGTTTGCCGCTGTCGAGGTATTTGTCGCCGGTTGCCATGCGGTCTGCGGGATTCGCATCGGCGGCGGACCACAACGCAGTGGAGACGTACTTGTACATGTACTCGTTGCGCGCATCGTCACCCATGTACACCACGAGCGGTTGGCCGACCACGGGCGTGCCGAAGGCGGCGCTCTCATGGGCGAAGCGACCCAAGCCGGTACGCTTTTTGGCCGACTTTGTCTTGTCGATCGCGTCGATCTCAACGATGTAGCCCATGCCATTCATTTCGTTGCGGTAGTCGTCGCTGCCATTGGTCGATGCGCCCAGCTTGCTGTTGATCCAGCGCGCGTACTTGTCTTCCGAGCCGCCGCTTTCCCAGCCATGGCGCGAGGCTGCGCCCTGCGTGCGGCCATAGCGCTTCAAGGAGGTGACGCTCTTGTCGTTGCCGCGAGCCGTGTCGTCGGTCGCCGCGCGCGTGAAGTAGCCAAACCAGTTTTCTTCACCGGTCAAGAACGTACCCCAGGGCGTCTTGCCGGTTCCGCAATTGTTCAAGGTACCGCGCGTCTTGGTGCCGGTCGGCGAAAACTTGGTGACCATCAAGGCATTGCCGCGCGCGGGACCCGCAATCTCGATGTCGCTCAGGGCAGTGAGGCGGAAATTGAACGCCGAGTCCTGAACGGTGGCCCACTTGCCAGCGCTCTTCTTGACTTCCACGACGGAGATGCCGTGCATTGCGACTTCCTTGTCGATCTCAGCGGCCGGCCGGGGCAAGGTGTTCGTGCCGCCATTGGCGTGCACGAAGAAGGAACTCAGTTTTTCGTTGGTCGTGGCTTCATGGTTCATAGCCAGCAAGCCGCGGTCGATCGAGCTGGTAGAGAGCTTGCCGTCTGCACCCAGGCCGAACCATTCCATGCCGTCATGATGGTCGCCAGCGCGGTTCTCGAAATTGGCATCCGTGCCATCGTTTTTGTAGGCCGCAGTGCCAGCGTTCAACGGATCGCCCAGCGCGTAAAGCACGCTGGCCGAATAGCCTGCGGGCACCACGACGGCGTCTGCCAGGCTCTTGGCAACTGCCGTGAAGCCAAGCAACTTCTCAGCCGCAGGGGTCTCCGACGTTGCACCATCGCCACCGCCGCAGGCGGCTACGCCGAAGCCACCGAGCACTGCCGTGCCAACCGTACCGACACTCCCGCGGAGCAAGCCACGACGGCTCAACCGAGCAGCCAGGACCGAATCAAATGTCGGGTTGGCCGACGTGTTTGAATTCTCATCATTGAAATCGACCGCAACCAGGTCGGTGGAGCTCTTCATCGCACGATCCTTGTAGATATTTGGAATCGTGGAATCTAACGGCGGCGTATTACGCGCCTGTGACTACTGCGATTTGGGGCGCTGAGCACCGCAGGGAAAAGCTGTTGCCAGCAAATTTTGGTCCCCACTTTCGTAGTGGAGCTGCGAGCTGGAGCTGTGCCGCCAGAGAGTCGCAAGTAAATCAATCATCTACGAAACTATGGAGCGGGTGAAGGGAATCGAACCCTCGTATGAAGCTTGGGAAGCTGCCGTTCTACCATTGAACTACACCCGCGTTGCGATGCATTATAAGGAGCCCGGCTCAACGCCAGTACGGCTTGGGCAGCGGCGGCAGGTCCAGGCGCGGCGCGGCTTGGTCGTGCAGGGCGCTGTGCAGGGCCTTGCGCGTGGCGCTGGCCTTGGCTGCCAGCGTGTCGCACAGCAAGTCCACGCGGGCTTGCGCCGTCACGCGATCGTTGCGTGCACCGAGCACGGTCTGCGCATGCCGCAGCCATTCGAGCCAGGGCTCTGTGGCGGTGCCTTCGTAGCGGCTGGCGATGAATTCCGTGAGGTAGCGCAGTTTCTTCGCCGTGATGCGCAGCCGATGCTGGCGTGCTGCGCTCAGGCGCTCGAGGTGGGGCTGGGCTTCGCGCAAGCGCCCGGCGAGACGGTCGAGTTCCTCGTCCAGGGCGTCAAAAGCCACCGGTGCCGCGTCGTCATGGCTGGCCAGGCAGCGGCCGAGTTGCAGCAGCGCACGCTGGCATGCCCGCTCGCCCAAAGCGGCTTGGGCCTGCACGCGGGCCGTGTCGCGCAGCCTTGCCGCCGCTTCTGCCAGCGATTGGCGCAGCGACATGTCATTCAGTTGGCCCGCCAGGGGTGGCCAGGTTTCCTCGATGAACACATCCCAGTCGCGCGCCGCGCCCAGCTGCTGGCCCAATGTGCGCAGGCTTTCGCGCACGGGTTGCAGCGCCGCCGCGTGCCAGCCCGCTGCCTGGGCCAGCGTTCCGCAGGCCACGCGCAAGCGGCGTATGCCGACGCGAAGCTGGTGCAGGTATTCGGTGTTGCCCGGTTGCTGCAGAAAGCCCGCTTCGTTCGCCTGCCAATGCGCCAGCGCGTGC
>DATILI010000047.1:0-4505 GCA_035476635.1 Burkholderiaceae bacterium
CGCCTGCTGCTGCGCCTGGATCTGAAGTTGCTGCGCTTGCTGCTGCTGTTGCAGGGCGCGCTGCTGTTGCTCCTGTTGCTGGCGCATGGCTTGCTCGCGCTGTATCTGTTCAAGCAACGGAGTTCCCTGCGCGCGCTGGCCCGCCTGCTGGACCTGCTGCTGGCGCTGCATCTCATCGCGCGGTGCCTGTTGCCGCGAGTGCGGGGCTTGCTGCGGCGCCGGGTCGACATGGCGCTGCTCCCGCTGATCCTGCCGCGCGCGCTGCTGCGACTGGTCATGCCGGGCACGCTCTTGCTCCGCGCGCTCACGCTGCTCGCGCTGTATCTGTTCAAGCAACGGAGTTCCCTGCGAGCGGTCCGCCGGGGCGACGCCGCTCGGCGGCACCGCCGTGACGCCGCGCCACGGTCGGCCGCCTGGCTGTTGGTTGCGTGCGGCATCCGCCGCGCCCGGCTCGCGCTCACGCTGCCAGTGCGCACGTACCGGCCGACGCTGGTCGAATTCCGTGGTCGGCACGGTCGTCACCGCGTCCGGCCGGTTGTGGTGCACATAGCCATCGCGCCTCTGGCCCTGGTGAATCACCACCGGCCGGTTGACGTTGTCGATGTAGCGCGGGCTTGCACGGTAGCCCGGGCGCCAGGCCTCGCCCGGCCCGAGCGGGAACCAGCCTACGTTCGGGCGGCCCGAAGACGCATTGATATTCCAGTGCACCCCGCCGCCACTGCCGCCGGCAAAGCCCACCAGCGCCGGCGCATAGACCGGCCGCCGCGTCACCGGCCCCGGCACCCAGCACCAACGGGGGCCGATCTGCGCCCAGCGCCCGTAATGGAACGGTGCGAAGCCCCAGGGCGCGTCATCGATCCAGGTCCAACCCCAAGGCGCGATCCAGCGCCATTGGCCGTAGCGGTATGGTGCCCAGTTCACGACGGTCACGCGCGGGTACCAGACCGGGCCGTAGTTTGCATCGGTCTGCCAGTCGCCATGGGTGTCCAGTTGCTGGTAGCCCGGTGTCTCGCGCGAAACATAGCGCGCGCTGATGGATTGGTCTTCACGCCGGTCACGCTCGTCCGCCCAGCGGTCAAACGCATCGTTGTGCGCCACTGTCTCGCCGGCCACCTGGCTCAGGTTGCGTCCGGTGAGTGCCAGCTGCTGCGCCGCGCCGAGCCTGAACGACTCTCCGCTTTCGCCGTAGAGCATGCCGCTGCCCGAAGCCACCGCCACGCGCGTCAGGTTGCGCGCTGGATCTACCTCGACGCGGTACTCGCCCGGCTGGGTGATGACAAAGGCCAGGTTCGGGGTATCGACCTCAAGTCGTTCGCCCTCCCATAGCTGGCGCACGCGCAGATGCAGGCGGCCCTGGGTCAAGCGCAATTGCGCCACCTGGTCGTCCAGTTGCATGAGGTCAAGGCTGGTCTGGCTGTCCATGCGCACGGCCGTGGAGCCGATGTGCATCTCCGAACGCGCGCTCTGGTCGGCCCAGACGCGGTCGCCGGTGGTCAGCGGCCGGTTGAGTTCGGCGGGGCTCCAGTCGCCGCCTTCGCTCGGCGCCACGCTGACCCCACCCTCGACATGGTTAAGCCGGGCCACGCGGCCCGGCGGGTCGACCTGGGCCAGCGCCTGGGCGCCGGCGAGCAGGAGAACGAAGCCCATAGCCAACAGGCGCCAGCGCGCGAAGAAGGCTAAGGCAGAGGATTTGGTTGTCGATGTGGCAAGCATGGTGCGTTTCCGAAGGCGGCGAATGACATTTTCCGCTTCTCCTGCAACGCTTCAACCCGCAGCCAGGTTGGCCCGGCTGGGCCAAGCCCAGGCAAAGAAGGTGAAGCGCCCACTGCACTCTGCAACGGGATGTAAGCAGGCGGCGCATCGGCCTTCGCCGATTTCAGCAAACCGGCTTCGGCATTCAAGAACCGCGACTTGTATATCAACGTGATCGATATGCGCGGCAACACGCTGGCGCACGGCGAAAACAACAAGCTCATCGGCAGGCAGCTCATCGACCTCAAGGACGCGAACGGAAAGCTGTTCATCCGCGCGTTCATCGACCTGGCCAGCTCCGGCCGGCCCGGCTGGGTGGACTACCAGTGGGCGAATCCAGTCACGGGCGTGCTGGAAGACAAAACAACCTATGTGCAGCGGGTTGACAACATCGTGACCGGGTGCGGCATCTACAAGGGCTAACAGCACAAGCTTGTCATTGCGCATGGCGCCTTCACGGCGCGCCGCGGCCCACGTGGATTTCCGCGATGCTGCTGGTCACGACATGCGTGAGTTCGCTGCGGCAGGACACGTCGAGCTTGGCAAAGATGCTTTTGATGTGGGTGCGTATGGTCCAGACACTGAGGCAGGCCCGCTCGGCAATGACCTGGTCGCTCAGGCCCCGCATGATCCACAGGCAGACATCGGCCTCCCTGGCCGTCAGCGCGAACCGGCGCAGGACCCACTGGCGGTCGATGACCAGCCTGGGCAAGGGGTTGAGCTGCACCATCCAATAGCTCCCCGGGGTTTCCCCACCGGTAGCGACCGAGAGCCTGAAGTCGCCCCAGATTTCCGTGTCGGGCTGTCCCGCGACATGGCGCAGCATCTGGTCCAGCAGCAAACGCTGGCTATGCGGCGCCAGGGCACGGAAGAAATTCCGTGCGACCTCGTTCTGGTGCGCCAGCTTCGGGTCACGGCCGAATACAAAGCATGCGTTCGGATGGTGCTCCCAAAGGTCGTGCCAGCCTGAGACCTTGCCGCGCAGATCGCTGATGCTTCTTGCATTGATGAGCGAGTTGGTGAAATGGGGCTTCAGCAAGTCCAGCAGCGCCACTTCGCGCTCGCCAAAAGGCGGCCGCTGCGCGCCCCGCCAGATCCGCAAATCCCCGATGTTGAGGCTGCCGTCATAGGCGTAGAGATTGATTCCCCACTTGAGGCCATCCACGCGCAGGAAGTCGTTGTAGAACTCCGTTTTTTCGAGCTCGAGCTGCGCCATGACTTCACTCACCAGCGTGGCGGAGCGCCGCAGCTGCAGCTGAGAAGTGATCGGATCGCAATACTGGAAGTACGCCTGGTAGTGGTCCAGATTGGCAGGCGTCATGTTGACGAACGCCACGTCCTCGAACTGCTGCAGCGCGTCGTTCCACACGAACGATGCCAGCATGTCGGCCTGCACCAGTTTCAGCAAATCGTCGGCGATCGATTGCCGCAGCGGCCTGGAGTCCGTGCCCCTGCCCAGCTTCTCGATGATGCCGAGCAGCTGCTGCATTTCACGGTCGGTCGCGCGGTACATGGCTTTGCCTTGAGGCTCCTGCGTCGCTTGCCGATTCTCGGGCGATGTCGGCCGCAAGCGCAATCGCCATTTTTAGCGATCTTGCAAAACACCACTTTTAGCGATGCGCGCCAGGCGCCGGATTCCTAGTATGGGACCGGTTCTTTCAATGTTCCCGCCAGACCCCGGAGACCAGCCCCATGAACGCAGTTTCGATTGCCCGCCCTGCATCCACCGCGATCTCGCGACGCGACGCCCTCAAGACCGTGGCGGCCGGCATGGCCCTGCCACTTGCTCTGCCCGCTTGCGGCGGCTCCGCTGCATCGCTGTCCACGCAACAGCAGCTCGACCTGACGGCGACGGGCGCGGTAGCGGCCATCCGCGAAGGCAGGCTGACAACCGTTGCCTACGTGAGCACCTTGATTGCGCGTGCCAAGCAGCTGGCCGGCATGAACGCCGTCATCACCCTGAACGAAACAGGCGCCCTCGCCGCCGCGCGCGCGGTGGATGCGCGGCGTGCCGCCGGCCAGCCGCTGGCCCGGCTCGCCGGGCTGCCCCTGCTCGTGAAGGACAACATCAATACCAGCGACTTGCCCACCTCGGGCGGCACGCCGGCACTGAAAGCCTTTCAGCCGAAGGCCAACGCACCGACCCTGCAAGCGCTGCTGGACGCGGGCGCCATCGTGCTGGGCAAGGCCAACATGCACGAGCTGGCCTTTGGCATCACCAGCACCAATGCGGCGACGGGTTTTGTGAAAAACCCCTACGACCTCAACCGCATTCCCGGTGGCTCTTCGGGCGGCACCGCCGCTGGCATCGCCGCGCGCATCGCACCAGCCGGCCTGGGAACGGACACCGGCGGGTCGACCCGCGTGCCGTCGGCGCTGTGCGGCACCGTCGGCATGCGTCCTTCCGTGGGCAATGGCGGTGCGGGCCGCCGCTACGACGGGTCCGGCGTCATCCCGATCTCGCACACGCGCGACACCGTGGGCGCGATGGGCAGGAGCGTTGCCGACGTGGCGCTGCTGGACTCGGTCATCGCCGGCACGCCGGTTCCAGCCCCGGCCAGCCTCAGGGGCCTTCGCCTGGGCCTGCCCCGAGCCTACTTCTGGGACAACCTGGACACGGAGCTTGCCGCCATCCTGAACGCGGCGGTGCAGCGGCTCACGGACGCCGGCGTGGTGTTCGTCGCCGCGGAGCTGGCAGGCATTGGCGCCTTGAACGACAAGGTGTCGTTTCCGGTGGCCTTGTACGAGACGTA
>DATILI010000048.1:0-10138 GCA_035476635.1 Burkholderiaceae bacterium
GCGGCTTGATGAACAAGCTGACGCGCCATGACCCGGTATTGCTCGGCAAGCTTCTCACGGCCTCCGCCAACGAGCCCTTGCTGCAGGCGGGTTCACAGCTGAGTGCGGCGGTGCGCGACTACCTTCGCGCCAGCGCCACGAAGACCAAGGAATCGATAAAAGCGCTTGACCCTCACGCAACGTGAGGGTCTACAGTCGGCCCCATCAATCCGGGAACCGACGCAATGACCGACACCGCCGACCGCAACAACACGACCGAACGCCTGCACGCACTGGACAACTTGCGCGCCGCCATGATGTGGCTGGGCATCGTGATCCATGTGGCCGTGATTCACATGGTGGCCCCTTCGCCGCTGCCCTGGCACGACGACCGGTCCACCCCGGTGGCCGATTTGCTGACGGCCTTCATCCATGCGTTTCGGATGCCGGTCTTTTTCATACTCGCGGGCTTCTTTGTCGCGCTCCTGGTGCAAAAAGGCGGCTTGCGCGGCATGCTGAAAAACCGGCTGCACCGCCTGGCCCTGCCCTTCGCCTTGTTCTGGCCGGTGCTCTTCGCCTGCGTCGCCGTGCTGGCCTTGCTGTTCGTGAACCGCATGGCGACTGGTACCTGGGGACTTGATCGCACCCTGATGCCGACGGGCCCGCACATACCGCAAGGGCCGGGCACCATGCACCTTTGGTTCTTGTGGATGCTGCTGTGGTTCAGCGTGCTGACGGCGCCCGCCTGCTGGTTGGCCGATCGCGTGCCGGCGATCCCGAGAATGATCGCGAGCGCATTCGGCCGGCTCGCCGGCGCCTGGTGGGGCTTTCTGCTCCTGTCCATCCCGCTGGCCTGGGTCGGCTCGTTCTACGCGAACGGCGTCGTCGCGCCCACCGGGTCCTTCGTGCCACCGCTGGCCGAGTGGCTGCACAACGGCCTGTTCTATGTCTTTGGCTTCTACCTCCATCGCAATCAGCAAGCGCTGTTTGCGCTGTACACGCGGCGCTGGCCCTGGTATGCGGCGGCGGGCCTGGTGTTCTTCATGGCCACGGGCGTGCTGGTCGAGATGCTGGCCCGGTCAGGCACCGAAAAGCCGCACCTGGCCTGGTGGATCGCGCTGGTCTACAACTGCGCCTCGTGGCTTTGGAGCTTTGCGCTGATCGGCCTGTTCCTGCGCTATTTGCAGCGCCCGCATGCCTGGCTGGGCTACCTTTGCGACAGCTCCTACTGGGTGTACCTGGCGCACTTTCCGCTGACCATCGCCTTCGGCGCCCTGCTCTACGGCCTGCCGCTGCCGGCGCTGGCCAAGATCGCCATCAACGTGCTCGCCACCACCGCGGTGTGCCTGGCGAGCTACCACCTGTTCGTGCGCTTCACGGCCATCAGCGTGTTGCTGAATGGCCGGCGACATGCGCGCAAAAAATTAACTGGAGAAACTGCTCATGCCACCTGATACCCCACGCGACAAGGCCACGCCGACCCGCGCCGCCCTGTTTCAAGATCCCAATTTCCGCTGGATGACCGCTGGCGCCACGCTGTCGATGCTGGGCGACCAGTTCTCGCTGATCGCGCTGCCCTGGCTGGTGCTCAAGATGACCGGCGACACGCTGGTGCTGGGCACGGTGCTGGCGCTCATGAGCGTGCCGCGCGCGCTGTTCATCCTGGTCGGCGGCGCGCTGGTCGACCGCTATTCACCCAAGCAGGTGTTGATGGTCACCAAGTACATCAACACGCTGCTGCTCGGTGTGCTGGCCGCGCTGGTGCTGGCCGGCAGCTTGTCGCTGTGGATGGTCTACGTGCTGGCCCTGGGCATCGGCCTGGCCACGGCGTTCAGCATTCCCGCCGGCACGGCCATGATGCCCCATGTGGTCCGGCGCGAGGTGCTGCAAGCAGCCAACAGCGTCAGCCTGGGCCTGCGCCAGCTCACCATGTTTCTCGGCCCCCTGCTCGCGGGTTTGCTGATCGCGCTGTTCGGCGATGGCTCCACCACCATGGCCAATGCCACTGGGATCGGCCTGGCGTTTGCGTTCGACGCCTTCAGTTTCGCGCTATCGGCCTGGACCCTGGCCAAGGTGCGGACAAGCGGCGACGCCAATATACCGGCCGCCGCGCCCCAGGCCGTCTGGGCATCTGTCGCACAAGGCCTCGCGCACTTCTGGCGCGACCGCGAGCTGCGCACCTGCTTTGGCTACTGGGCTGCGGTGGCGCTGTTCATCATGGGGCCAATCCACATCGCCATCCCCGTGCTGGCCAGCGCCAGGCCGGAGCTGGGCGCGGCCGCATTCGGCCTCATGCTGGGAGCGCACGGCGCCGGCACGCTGGCCGGCATGGTGGCCTCGGGCATCTTTCCGAAGTTGCGCCTGGGCAGCCTGGGAATGACGATCCTCGCCTTCGATGCGGTCATCGGCCTGCTCTTCATGCCCATGGGCCAGATCACGGCCGTCTGGCAGGGAGCCGCGCTGATGCTCACCATCGGCGTGCTGGGCGGCTTCATGCAGGTGCGCGTGTTCACCTGGATCCAGCAGCGCGTGCCACCGGCCTTGCTGGGCCGGGCGATGAGCCTGTTCATGTTCATCTTCATGGGCCTGGCGCCGATGTCCGCCGCGGTCACCGGCTGGGTGATGAAAAGCGTCACCCTGGGCCAGCTGTTCGCAGCCAGCGGCGGGGTGCTGGTGATGCTGGCGGCGCTGGCATTCCTGGTCTCACCGATGCGTCGCGTGACGGACGCGCCCATCGGCGCAAGATAGCCCCGGCGATGGGTCACGTACTGAAAGTTGTGTGACAACTGGCGCCGCGCGCCTTACACTTGGAGCCGCAAAAACCGGTCCAATCGACCCGTTCAACCGCAGCAGGCCGCGCCCCGGGGCCTCCTGCGCAGCCAGTTCCAACCAGCGAGAACGCCCCTCAGTGACGCGCGCCCCGGCCAAACGCAAAGACCCCGACCTGACTGAGCCGCCCGTTGCGCACCGGGAACCGCCACCAGCAGACCTGGTGGGCCAATTGCGCGTCCGGCTGGCCGAGCTGGAAAGCCAGAACAAGGTCCTGCGCTACAGCCAGGCCACTGCCGAAGGCGCATCGGAGCGGTTCGAAGCCCTGTTTGCCAGCGTGCCGCTGGCCTTGATGGTGGTTGACGAGCACGACCTCGTGGTGCAGAGCAACTCCAAGGCCAAGCGCCTGTTTCAGCCGACCGAGAACGACCGGGCGTTGAACTTCCTGATGCCGTTCGTGAGCCCGCCCCATGCGCACAAGGTCGCCCAGGCCTTCGCGCTGGCGCGCAGCCAGGGGCATAGCGAAACGACCGAGGTGGTGTTCTCCATCGGCGAGGCCGGCTCGATCACCGGCGACCTGCACATTCGCCGCATCGATGCCGTTCAGGAAAGCGAAGACGCGCTGGTGCACTACATCTGCGCCGTCATCGACCAAGGTCCGCTGCTCACCGAGCGCCGGGCCCTGCAGCAAAGCGGCACCGCGCTGCAACAGCGCAACGCGCAACTGCATGCCAGCGAAAGCCGGCTCGAGGCCGTGATCAACTCCGCGCTGGACGCCATCATCTGCGTCGACCAGAACCAGCAAGTCACCGTTTTCAACCCCACGGCCGCCGCACTGTTCCAGTGCCCCGCGGAGCAGGCCCTGGGCAGCCCGCTGGAGCGCTTCCTGCCCGACGCCAGCCGCGTGCTGGCCTTCACGCAAGTCTCCACCCAGGCGATGCTGGGCGAGATGGATGCGCGCACGGCCAGCGGCAAGGTATTGCAGGTGGAGGTGAGCGTGTCGCTGGAACGGCGCCCCGATGGCGACACCACCACCGTGTTCGCGCGCGACCTGACCGGCCGCAAGAAGGCCGAGGCGCAGCGTAGCGTGCTCGAGGCCCAGCTGCGCGAATCGCAGAAGATGCAGGCCGTGGGCACCATGGCCGGCGGCATCGCGCACGATTTCAACAACATCCTCGGCGCCATCCTCGGCAACGTGGAACTGGCCAAGTCCGATGTCGGCGCGGACTCGCCGGCCCTCACCAGCCTGCTGGAAATCGAGAAGGCCGGCCGCAGGGCACGCGACCTGGTGCGCCAGATTCTGACCTTCAGCCGCAACGAGCCGCCCAAGCGCACGCCGGTCGGGCTGGCCGAGGTGGTGCACGACACCGAGCGATTGATGCGCGTCACCTTGCCGCCCGGCATTGAGCTGCGCATGCAGATCAACGACAACGTGCCGCCGGTGATGGCCGACGCCACCCAGGTCGAGCAAGCCTTGCTCAACCTGTGCACCAACGCCGTCCATGCCATCGGTGAAGGCAAGGGCGTCATCCAGATCGAACTCGCTAGCGCCTATCCCGACACGCGGCTGTGCGAGCGCCTGGGCCTGGCGCCGGGCCGCTATGCAACGCTTGCCGTGCGCGACAGCGGCAGGGGCATGGACGATGAGACGCTGCAACGCATCTTCGAGCCCTTCTTCACGACCAAGCAGGTCGGCCAAGGCACCGGCCTCGGCCTGGCCGTGGTGCACGGCGTCATGCGCAACCACCAGGGCGTGGCCGATGTGCAGAGCGCGCCCGGCGAAGGCAGCCTGTTCACGCTGTACTTCCCGGCCAATGCCATGGTGGCAATGCCCCCGCCCCCCGCCCCGGAGGCGACGCTGAACCGCCGCGTGCGCGGACGCGGCGAACATGTGATGTATGTGGACGACGACCAGGCCCTGGTGTTCCTGGTCGAGCGGCTCCTGAGCCGCCGGGGTTTTCGCGTCAGCGGTTTTTCCGACCCCTACGAGGCCGCGGCAGCGCTGCGCGAACGGCCTCAGGACTACGACCTGCTTGTCACCGACTACAACATGCCCGGCTACTGCGGCGTGGACCTGGTGCGCGAGGCGCGCAGCATCCGGCCCGACCTGCCGGTGGCGCTGGCGTCGGGCTACGTCACCTCGGAAATCGAGCGTGCCGCATTGGCCGAAGGCGCCCAGGCGCTGATCCACAAGCCGAATAATGTGGAAGAACTGTGCGAGACGGTGCAGCGCTTGATCATGGGTGAGGAAGCGGCTTCTTAGATCTGCAACGGCCCGCCTCGCTTTGCGGCGTCGAGCACGATCTGCGTGTTGAAGCCTTTGACGTTGGCGTCATGCAAGAGGCAGGCGTCGCAAAAGGCCTCATAGGCGGCCAGGTCCGGCACGATGACGACCAGTACATAGTCAACAGTACCGGTAACGCCATAGCACTGCTGCACTTCGCCGCGCCCGTTCACCTTGTCGCGAAACGCCTGGGCGGCGCGCGCCGACTCGTCAATAAGATCGACGTGCACGATGGCGGTCACGCCCAGGCCCAGCTTCTGGGGATCGAGGGTTGCGACTTCAGCCAGGATGACGCCGGACTCGCGCAGCCGCTTCAGCCGCCGCTGAACGGCAGCGGCCGACAGGCCGACCCGTGCACCGATCTGTTCGCTCGGCACGCGCGTGTCACGCTGATATAGGGCGAGAATCTGGCGATCAAGGGCGTCAAGAGGCATGGTGCGCTTCGCCGCATGGGCGGCACTCAATATGCGGCGTCGCCGCGAATACGTGGGTTGAATTGCGGCCGGGAAACGCGGCACTTCGCGCAAACTCTGCGCATGCCTATTATCAATACTCCTCACCGCTTGTCGCTGTCCAACATCGAGCGTGCGGCCGCGCTGGTCGATCCGATTTTCCTGGCCAGCCCGCAGTTCGACTGCGAACCGCTGTCGCACAAACTTGGCGCTTCGATCGTTCTCAAGGTCGAGACCTTGAACCCGCTGCGCTCGTTCAAAGGCCGCGGCGCCGACTTCTTCATGCACGAGAACGCCGCGCGCCTGGCCAGGCGCACACTGGTGTGCGCCACCGCCGGCAACTGGGGCCAGGCGATGGCCTACGTCTGCCGCGCCCGGCAATGGCCGCTCATCGTCTACGCCGCGACGACGGCCAATGCGCTCAAGGTGGAGCGCATGCGTGCGATGGGTGCCGAAGTCCGCCTGCACAGCGACGACTTCGACCGGGCCAAGGAAGAGGCAAGGCGCTTTTGCACCGAAAGCGGCGCGTACCTCGTTGAGGACGGTCGCGAGGAAAGCATCGCCGAGGGTGCGGGAACCATCGGCCGCGAGTTGCTCGCCGGAAACAGCTTCGACACCGTGCTGCTGCCGCTTGGCAACGGCGCACTGCTCACCGGCGCGGGCCGGTGGATCAAGGCCCACGCGCCCGGGACGCGGGTCGTCGGCGTCTGCGCGGAAGGCGCCGACGCGATGGCGGCGTCGTGGCGAGAAGGCCGCACCGTCGAGCGTGATGCGGCGAACACGATCGCAGACGGCATCGCGGTTCGCCGGCCCATACCACAAGCGCTGGCCGACATGCAAGGCACCGTCGACG
The DNA here is from genome assembly GCA_035476635.1 of Burkholderiaceae bacterium. GTDB lineage: Bacteria > Pseudomonadota > Gammaproteobacteria > Burkholderiales > Burkholderiaceae_C > DATILI01. The sequence goes on from DATILI010000048.1 coordinate 6,338, forward strand.
ATGTGGTGCTCGTCAGTGAACAAGCCATCGAACGCGCGATGCGCCTGGTGTTCACCGAAGCCGGCCTGGTGGCCGAGCCGGCAGCCGTGGTGGGCGTCGCCGCCTTGCTCGAACATCCGTCGCTGCGATCCGGCCGCCTGGCCACCGTTCTGTGCGGCAGCAACCTTACCGGCGAGCAGGTCGCTCGCTGGCTTACCTGAGGAGAACTTCTTGATTGACCATGCTTCGCTCGGCACCAACCGCTATGCAGAATCCGTGCGCTTTTATCAACAGGTGCTCGCACCTCTGGGACTCGCGTTGCTGCGCGACACCGGCGCCGAAGCGGCGTTCGGTACTTCATCGCATTGGTCCTTTTTTCTTTACCCGGTCCCCGAGGGGGAGAAAGTGACGGCGCGCGGCACGCACCTGGCCCTCGGCTCGGCTTCGCGCGCAGCAGTGGCGGCCGTCCACGCAGCAGCACTCGCGGCGTCGGCCGAAGACCTGTTCACACCACGTGAGCGGCCGGACATCAGCCCCACCTACTTCGGCGCCATGTTCCTGGACCTCGACGGCCATCGCATCGAGGTGCTGACAAACGCTTCTGCCTAGAGGCAAAATTCGGCTGCTGCGAATCATTCACGGCCGGATATCTTCTCAACGCGACCTTTCCAGCGAGCCCTCGATAAATGCCCTTAAATTCCCCTCTGGCCGTGGTGCAAGCCCAACTCGATGCCTACAACGCGAAAGACCTCGAGGCCCTCCTTCAAACCTATGCGGCCGACGCGGAACAATTTACGCTGCACGGGGAGAGCTTGGCACGTGGGCATTCCGAGTTGCGCTCACGCTTCTCGGCGAGGCTGGCCGAACCCGATCTTCACGCGCGACTGCTTTCGAGGATCGTGATGGGGAACGTGGTCACCGACTACGAACTCGTGACCCGCAACTTTCCCGAGGGCCGAGGTAGCGTGGAGATGCTCTGCGTCTACGAAGTCCTGGACGGCCGGATCCAAAAGGCATCTTTCGCTGTCGGCGAGAAGAAAATCGATGCCGGAGTTGGTGCGGCGGGTTAGTTTTGCAAATGCTGACGACTTTAGCCGACGGAAACCAGGTGGCCGATGCACGCGCCGCGCAGCGCCCGCAGGCGCTGCCCCTGGTCCATGCCGACGATGCCGTGGTGGTGCTGAACAAGCCCGCCGGCCTGCTGGCGGTGCCCGGCCGCGGCCCGGACAAGCAGGATTGCTTGTCCGACCGCGTGCAGCAGCACTACCCCGACGCACTGGTCGTGCACCGGTTGGACATGGCCACCTCGGGCCTGATGGTCATGGCGCGCGGCGCGCAGGCGCAACGCGACTTGAGCCGCGCATTCGAAAAGCGCGAGGTGCACAAGCGCTACATCGCCGTGGTGCAAGGCGTGTTGCAGCCTTGCGCCGGCACCTGGGGGCTGATCGACTTGCCCATCATCGTGGACTGGCCACGCCGTCCCCTGCGCATCATCGATGCCGAACGCGGCAAACCCAGCACCACGCGCTGGCGGGTTCTGGCGACCGACGAAGAGGCCAACACCACGCGCTTGGAGCTGGAACCAGTCACCGGCCGCTCGCACCAGTTGCGCGTGCACTTGCAGGCACTGGGCCATCCGATCTTGGGCGATGCCTTGTATGCCGAGGCCGATGTCCAGGCGCGCGCGGACCGCCTGTTGCTGCATGCCTGCGCTTTGAACTTCGCGCATCCGATGACTGGCAGCGCGCTGGCTTTTGCCAGCGCTGCGCCGTTTTAGGTAGAACCCTGCCTCACTGAACTTTGGATTGAACTTTGTTCGACTTGCGCCAGTCCGAACAAAATCTTCTGAGGGAAATTCCATGCCTGCTGCCCCATCCTCCTCGGCCTTGATTCCCCTGCCGCTGCGCCGTCGCACCGCCGCGGCAGCTCTGGTGGCCCTGCCCGCCCTGTGGCTCACCGCCCGCGCCCAAGCGGCCCCGATGCGGCGCGCCACACCGGCGCAGACCGAGGGCCCGTTCTATCCGCTCACGTTTCCCAAGGACAGCGACCATGACCTGCTGCGCAACGGTGCTTTGAACTACACGCAGGGCCAGCCTGCGTGGGTAGATGGCAGCGTGACGGACCTGGAGGGGCGCCCGGTACGCGGCGCCCAGGTCGAAATCTGGCAATGCGACCAGGCCGGCCACTACCACCACCCCGGCGACGGCGGCAAGGCCGACGCGGCGTTTCAGGGCTTCGGCCGGGTCAGCGTCGGCAGCGATGGGCAATACCGGTTTCGCACCATCCGGCCCGTGGCCTACGGCGGGCGCACGCCGCACATCCATGTGAAGGTGAAGCTCGGCACGCGCGCGCTGCTCACTACCCAGCTCTATATGGCGGGCGACCCGCACAACGAGCGCGATTTTCTCTGGCGCAACCTGCAAGAGGACGCCCGCGCCGCGCTGACGGTGGCCTTCGCGCCGGGCGCGGATGGGGTCCAGGCCAGTTTCCCTATCGTGGTGGCGGTATAGGTCCGGTTACGATCCGGGCCATGACGCAACACCTTTATTTCCTCACCGGCGCATCGCGCGGCATGGGCCTCGCCATGGCCGAGCAACTGCTGCTGCCGGGCCACACCCTCATCTGTATTTCCCGCAAGGCCAACGACGCGTTGGCAGCCCGTGCCAAGGCAGCGGGCACCGTATGCGAGCAATGGACACAAGACCTGGGCCAACCGGTGGAGGCTGCGGCCCGGCTCGAAGCCTGGCTAGGGGCACAAAGCCCGGGTGCATTCGCGTCGGCGACCTTGATCAACAACGCCGGCATGATTCCGCGCATTGCGCCACTGTCGGGCATTGGCGCGGGCGACCTGTCGGCCGCACTGCGCGTCGGACTGGAGGCGCCGATGCTGTTGACCAGCGCTTTCCTGCGCGCAACCGGATCCTGGGCTGTGCCGAAGAAGGTCCTCAACATTTCCTCGGGCCTGGGCCGGCGCGCCATGGCCTCGCAGGCCGCCTACTGTGGGGCCAAGGCCGGCATGGACCTTTTCACCCGCTGCGTGGCGCTGGAAGAAGCAGCCAAGCCCCATGGCGCCAAGCTCTGCTCACTGGCGCCCGGCGTGATCGACACCGAGATGCAGGTGCAACTGCGCGGCGCCGATTCCGCCGCCTTCCCTGACATCGGCAACTTCATCGGCATGAAGGAAAAAGGCGTGCTCAGCAGCCCGGCCGATGCGGGCGCCAAGGTGCTCGGCTACCTGGCGCGCGCGGACTTCGGCAGCAATCCGGTGGCAGACGTGCGCGAGACCTGATCAGTTGGGGACCGAGCAAAATTGCTTTGCAGCTTCTGTGACGGTCCCGCAAGCTTAATCAGTTGGGGACAGAGCAAAAATTGCTTTGCAATTTCTTGGTCTGTCCCGCAAGGTCTTAGTAAACCTCCGGCACCATGATTTCCTGCGGCACAGGGCGACGCACGTAGTCGTCGTGGCGTTCGCGTGCGGGCAGCACGATGCCGGGGTGTTCGGTCTCCTGGTAGGGCATCTGGTCCAGCAGGTGGTGGATGCAGTTGAGACGGGCTTTTTTCTTGTCGACCGCCTGCACCACCCACCATGGCGCCTCGTCGATGTGGGTGCGCTCCAGCATCACTTCCTTGGCCTTGGTGTATTCCTCCCAGCGGCGGCGCGACTCCAGGTCCATCGGGCTTAGCTTCCATTGCTTGAGCGGGTCGTGGATACGGCCAAGAAAGCGCAGATGCTGTTCCTCGTCGGAAATCGAGAACCAGTACTTGATGAGCTGGATGCCCGAGCGCACCAGCATCTTCTCGAACTCGGGCACCGAGCGGAAA
>DATILI010000049.1:0-39462 GCA_035476635.1 Burkholderiaceae bacterium
CGGTACACGCCTTTGAAGATGGTCCGCGGTGACGGAATGGCGTGAAAGTAGAGGTAGTCGAAGATGGCTTGCGGGTCAATCTCGGCATTGGCGGGAACCAGTTCGTCCGCGCGTGCCGCGAAGTGCAACTGCCCGTCGGCGATCCGGTAGCACAGGCTGCGCGTGGCAAAGCGGTCCACTGCGAGGAAGGTACGCCCTGAGGGCTGGCGCAGGCCGACTGCGAAATCACCGCTCACCGAAACCGCCGCGAGAGCGGCGTCCTTGGCGCAAGCTTCCTGCCAGGCTGCCAAAGGGCCGGCGGTGCGGGCCAGTTCCGCGAGCCGCGGATCTGCAAAACGAGGCGTTCCTGAAGCGAGAAAGGGATCAATTGCAGACATACGTTCGTGTAGTTGTTTTCAACGGAGAGCGGGCTCTCTTCAACCTGGCGGCCTTGCCATGCGTTGCACCGCCCCCGGATTATGCGCGGTGGAGTTCAGTTCCCGCGTGCTGCGCGGGTGAACATACTCGCGCTTGGGCTGCAAGCTTTGCCCGTTCGCCTGGCCGGGGTCGACGGCTTTTCCGGCCAGGCGCGAGCCGCGTTTGAGCCGGTAGTCGGCCTGCGCCAAGGATTCGAACTCGTCGCGGCTCGCCTCGAAGTTGCTGTCGGGCCTGCTGGACCCATTGCGATCGAACACGCCATTGCCCACCAGAAGGTTGTTGCTCGCCTGAACGGCCTGCGCGCCGGGCATGACACGCAGGAATGCTCCGCCGCTCGCCCGGTTGTCGATCAGTGTGTTGTTCACCAGGTAGATCGCATTGGCGGGCCACTTGTAGCCCTCGGCGCCGAACGAGATCACGTTCGGGTTTTCCGTGAGCGCGCCCTGCTCGATGATGTTGCCGATGACATAGGCAACGCCACCATTGGGAAATTCGAGCTCGTAGCTGGCGCTGCCGCCGGTCTCGTCGGTGAGCCGGTTGTAGAGGATGTGGTTGAGCGCCGCGCGGCTCTTGAGCAGGTGCCCGGTGCGCGCGTGGTGGATGTAGCTGCCCTGCACCGACAGGCGCGCGATCTGCCCGACGTAGAGGTTGTGGTTGTGGCCGTCCGGCCGGCTGTTGTAGGCAAATTCGCTGTTTTCCACTTCCAGCACCGACTCAGGGTCGTTGCCGGTCAGAAGCCCCATTTCGTTGTACCTGAAGGAGCAGTCGCGCACGCGCAGCGAGCCCTTGTCAAAGCGGATGCCGGCGCCGTTGCGGCTGGGAACGGACGCGCCTTCGAAGTCAAAGCCCTGGACATCGAAGTTGGCTGCGCGAATCACCCAGATGCCCTTGCCCTCGGCTGCCGCTCCCTGTGCCAGCAGGCGCACCCGCCCGCCGACCGCGCGCAGCGTCAGGTTGTCTTTGGTCCAGACTGCGACATCCGCGATGTACTCGCCCGCATCGACTTCGATGGTGTCGCCCGGTTGTGCCAAGCTTGCGGCCTGTGCGATGGTCTTCACAGCGCGGCCAGGACCGACGCGCAGCATGCCGCCCGCCTGCGCGGAGTCGCCCAATGTGGCCAGGCCGATGGCGACGACAGCCGCCAGCAGCACCGCCGGCGCTGACTTCGCCTTGTGCCCGTTTGCACTACCGCTGCCACCACTGTGGCCAGCGCGCGGCGTGCGAATCGTGAGGGCCAGCAAAAGCAGGAAATAGAACACGAAGGCAACCCGGGGCACGTCGAGCAGGCTGTCGAACAGGCCGACCACCAGGAAGCCGGCCAATGCCCCGGCCAATGGCGGCGCCAGCGGATGCTCGCGCGCGCGGCCCAGGCACACGCGCCACATCGCGCCCGCGCACAGGCTCAGCCAGAGGACGAGGCCCGCCACGCCCTGGTCGAACAGCACGTTCATGAAGACGCTCTTGATGTGCCAGGGCATGTGGTGCCGGTCGCTCGAAAAGAACCAGCGGGCCATGCCATCCGCGAAATCGCCGTTGGCCAGCAACTGCCGGCCATGCGCGTCGGTCAGCGTCACGTTGTCGATATCGGCCCGCCCGCTGCGCGTGTACATGGCCATCGAGAACATCAGGAGCTTGGGCGCGTACCAGTCCCCATGGCCCACGCCCTTGCCCTCAAGCTCCACCTGTACCCGCTGCCACTCCCCCGGCTGGGGCTTGGCGCTGACCTGCCGGATGAGGCAACCCGCGTTGTACAGCAGGTGCTTCTCGCACACCTCGAAGTGCAGGCTGATCGGGCCGTCGGCACGCACGTCGGCGGTCACCTTGACCGGTGCCACTGGCGTATCAATGCGCTGGGACATGCGCAGGATTTCACCCCAGCCGGTCGTGTGCTGGCCGGCGCTCATGGTGAGATGGCTATTGCGGTCGCCCGAGACGAGCCGGTAGTCGCCCGGATGTTCGGCCGTTGTCGGTGAAAAGAAATAGGTGGAAGGAAAACGGCCCAGGCCTTTGCCGAGTGCCCAGTCGCCCGGCGTGAGCAGGGCGGCCAGGCCCTGGCGCCAATGCTCGATGCGCCCGTCGAAGTCCTTGCCGCCGGTTGAAAAGCGCCCTGTCATGTAGGCGCCGCCGCCGAACACTCCGACGATGCCGGCCACCATGGCCATGGTGCCAAACACCATGCCAAGCCACCGCAAATCGCCCGGCCATGCAGGCTTGCCCGGCTTGGCGGCAAGGGCCGCAAAGAACAGGACACCGGCGACCACCGGGAGCGCATCCGCCAGGCCCTGCGAACCGCCCCAGTGGTGTGCCACCAGGGCCACGCCGGTCACGACAGCGAGGAAGCCAGCCAGCGCGAGCGGTGCGACCATGCCGCGCCGCTTTTTCGCCGCCATGCGCCGGCGCACTTCATAGAAGGCCACCGCCGTGGCCGCAATGGCAAAGGTATAGACGAGATAGGCCCCCTTGGGTATGAGCCATGCACCCACCATGGCGGCAGCGGCAAATACCGCGCCCAGCAGCAGCCCGCCCAGCCAATCGCCGATGCGAAAGCGCTGCAGCATCGGCGGCGCCATCAGCACCAGGGCCATGGCACCCATCAAGGCCAGCATGCCGCGGTAGCCGCTGCTGGGAAACATCCAGGCCGTGCCGGCGCTGAAAGCCGCCAGCAGCAAGAGCGCCGGGAAGATGGCATGGGCCAGGCCGCCGTCATCCGTACTCGATGGACCGTGCGGGTTGGCTTGTGCGGTGCGCCGGCGGTTGACAGCCTGCAGTCCGAGCATCAGACCGACCCCGATCGGCACCGCGAGGTAGACGCCGCGCGAGAACGTGGTGAGGCTGGCATAGGCGCCAACCGCGGCAATCGCCGCTGCGACGGCCCAGCGGGCAGGAACCCGGTCCGTAACCAGCGTGTAGATGGCAAAGGGCACCGTCATGGCGAGAAAGCCGTCCAGGGCGGCGCCGCCCACATGCATCTCCCAGAACAGCGCGGTGGTGCGGTAATCGGCGGAGAAATTCAGGATGTCGGTGAAAGCTGCGCGTTCCCAGGTGGCCGCCAGCGAAGCACCGGCCAGGCCAAGCATGAGACCCAGGACCAGGCGCGACGCCGCAGCTTCCGGTGCGTGCTCCGCGGCACTGCGCCACAAAGGGAGCAAGAGCAAGGCGAGAAACAAGGGCTTGGCCAGGCGCAAACTGTTCATCGGTTCGTGGTAGCCCTGGAACCAGCCAAAGGAAAACCCGCCCGCATCGGCGATTCCGCGCCCCATCGCAATCAGGGTGGAAAGCGCGAACAGCGCCACGACGAACCAGACGAGCGCGTTGGGCCGGCCCGCGCGCGCTGGCATGGTTTGGGCGCTTGCGTCGACGGGCCGCCATGCAAGGCGCGCGTAGCCGCCGGCGGCCGCGGCCAGGACCAGCAGGTCAAGCTCTTCCAGGGTGATCCAGCCGGTCCAGGGCGCCAGGCCAATCACGGGCAGCAAGGCCGGCACAGCCACCAGCCAACTGGCAGGCCAGGCGAAGAAGAGGGCGCCGCACACCATGAAGACACCGCCCATGAGTGGCGGCATCAATGGGTAGTGCACGGACAGCGCCAGCCCCGCGGCGGTGGCCAGCAGTGCCAGCAAGACGGCGGCGAAGGACACGCGCGCAACGCCGCGCCTTCTGGAGCGTGCGGAAGAGTGTTGTCCAGCCAAGGTGCTCATAAAATGCTTTCAAGGGCCGGACGCGCCGGGCCCCAAGTCCGATCGAGCAGGCACGTTGTTGTTCGACCCGTGCCATGACAATGCCACCAGTCTTCGATTCTAGAGGCCTGCTGCAGGCCGGATTTGCCCGTAAGATCGGCCGGCCGAACATTCATGCAGGGCGCTTGGGCCCAATCAGCGCACCGTCGGAGCCAGCTTGAAACGAGTATTGATGATTGCCTACCACTTCCCCCCGTTGGCGGGAAGCAGCGGTATCCAGCGCACGCTGCGCTTTGTGCAGCATTTGCCGGCGCTGGGCTGGGAGCCCCTGGTGCTGAGCGCCGACCCCCGGGCTTATGAAAAAACCAGTGACGACCTGATGGGCGACATTCCCCCGGGCACCAAAGTGCGCCGTGCCTTTGCGCTGGACACCGCCCGGCACCTGCAAATCAAGGGGCGCTACTTTGGCTGGATGGCCAGGCCGGACCGCTGGGTGAGCTGGAAACTGGCCGCCGTGCGCGAAGGGATGCGGTTGATTGCGCAGTTCAAGCCCGATGCCATCTGGTCGACCTATCCGATTGCGACCGCGCACCTGATCGGCTCGGAACTGCAGCGGCGCAGCGGCTTGCCCTGGATCGCGGATTTTCGCGATCCCATGGCGCAGGAGGACTACCCCGCGGACCCCAAGACCTGGCAGAGCTACAAGAACATTGAACAGGATGCGCTCATGCGGGCGCGCTATTCAGTCTTCACGACGCCTGGCGCAGCCCAGATCTATCGCGAGCGCTATCCCGAGGCTGCCGCCCGGGTGGTGGTGCTGGAAAACGGCTTCGATGAAGAAAGCTTTGCGCAGCCGGCAGGCAGCAGGAGCAGCGGCATCAACGGTAACGCGCCCAAGGCCAGCGGCCAACCGCTGATCTTGCTGCACAGCGGTATCGTCTACCCTTCCGAGCGCGACCCGACGCAGCTATTCGTGGCGCTCAGGCGATTGCGCGAGGCTGGAAAACTCTCCGCGGCCGATGTTCGCATCCGCTTTCGTGCCTCGGTGCACGACAAGCTGCTGCAAGCGCTGGCCGACGAGCACGGCGTGCCGGACTTGATCGAGCTGTGTCCGGCCGTGCCTTACCGCGAAGCGCTGGCCGAGATGCTGCAAGTGGACGCATTGCTGGTGATGCAAGCGGCCAACTGCAATGCGCAGATACCGGCCAAGATCTATGAGTACCTGCGGGCCGGGCGGCCGATCATCGGGCTGACCGATCCCATCGGCGATACCGCCGGGGTGCTGCGAGGTGCCGGTCTGGATGGCATCGCGCCGCTTGACTCCGCGGACGCAATCGAGGCCATGCTGCCTGCGTTTCTCACGGCGGTGCGGGCTGGACGGGCTCCCGTGCCGCACGCGGATGCGGTCCACCGGGCCTCGCGCCGGGGACGCTCGGAATCGCTGGCCCAGTTGCTCGGTACCGCAACGGGCTAGATCCATCGCTGCGGGCTTTGCTTCAATGGGTGCGCGAGCGCTTTTTCAGAAGCATATGAATCCAGTTCGCGTGCGGCTTGATGAAGGGTTTCTGCACGCTCCTCGTCAGGAAAGCCAGCCGCGTGAACACCTTTTGCCAGAGGTGCCGTTCAGGCGGGGGCTGCAGCGTTGAGCCGCAATGCGTGCAGGGCTCGTCCTGCGAATAGGTTCCATAGGGATTGCCTGCGAGATCCATCAACGCGGACGAGACGAAATTGGTGTCTGCGTCGCTGGAGCCGACGAAGGTTGTCTTGACGACGTCGAAATCGGGGAAGAGCTTCTTGAGGCGCAATTCGTCGAATCTGTTCACATGCCCCCAGGGCGGATTGGCATGGCCGCAACTACGGCATGTGGTGCGCCCGAAGCGGATGTCCTGCTTGTACGGAACGCCGACAAGAATGTACCTTTTGGCAACGCGTCCCAGTTCGGAGCACGCTGAATGCAGCTCGCGGCCGGGAATGTGTTCGAGGACCTCCGAGCACAGCACCAGGTCAAAGGACGCATCGGAAAAACTGAGCGCCGTGACATCTCCCTGCACGCAGCGAATGCGTTCGTGTTCGATGCGAGGTTCTTCCAGGTCCAGCGCGGTCACCCAGGCGCTATGCCTGGTCAGTTGCCGGGAGATGAACCCATCGCGCGCGCCCACATCCAGCGCGAATTCCACGGGCTTGGGCACCAGCGCCATCAGGTCTTTGACCCGCGCGCGTTCCGGCGCGCTTCTTCGATATTCGATCAGGTCCATACTCGCTCTCCCTTCTCAATTCATCAGGTGCCCAGCGGACGCCAGACTTGCATCACGCCATCGCGCGTTGCACCGTCTTCGCACACGGCCGAATAGCGCGGCCCGTCGCTCCACGCGAAGCTGCGCAGCGCCGGCACATAGCGCCAGCGCGACAATGCAATCTCGCCACCGCTACCGGTGCCGGACGCAATCCAGGCGGGCGCCGCGCCGGTGAAGGTTTCTTCACCCCAGCTCCAGGTGCACGAGGAGAAATCGAGGCTGCTGGGTGCAAGCACCGAAACGGCCGCTCGCGCCCGGGCTTCGTAGAAGTAGAACTTTCGCGTGATGGGGCACCAGTCCGCGCCAAAGCCGGCACCAAGCATCGTTTTCGCGGGAATGGCGTTGCTGGCAACCGCAACCGGCGCACCGGAGCTCATGTTGAGCACCACGGCCTTGAATTGCGTCTGCCCGAAGTCGCACCAGAACCCCATGGCCATGTCGGCTTCCGGCACATAGACAAACCGGTCGTACCAGCCGCCGAACCATCGGCTGTTGACGGTCTTTATCGTGCGGGGGTGCGCTTCGTTGTAGTCCATCCACCGGTAGTCGTGGGCACCCGCGCCGCCCCACCAGATGCGCCCACGCTTGGTGTCTTCAATGGTGCCGGAATAGGGTGCGGTGAATCCCCCCGCCTTCCCGGCGGAAAACCGCGTCCACTGGCCGGATGCCAGGTCGACGGCGTGGGGTACGTTGCCGCCCGGCCCGGACACCAGCGCCGGCAGAATCCAGGCTCCCTTGGCGCCTACGCCGGATTTGCCCGGAGGCACATAGGACGGGTAGTTGTAGGTGTGCAGGCCCGGCACGATGTAGCTGCCCTCGTGCTGGAAGTCCGACCAGGTCGAATCCAGCGCATAGGGCGCGCTTGGCAGGGTGGGGCCGATGCGCGACCAAAGCCGGGTGGAGAAATCGAAGAGGTAGAGGCTGTGGTCGTCGCCGCCGCCATGGCCGCCCCCCCAGTAGATGACCGCCCCGTGGCTGGAGTACTCGCGCGCAAACGCACCGCCGCACCAGTTGCGCCAGGGCGCTGCCTGTTTGCCGGAGCCGGAGTACCAGCACGATGTTGCCGCACAGGGGTTGAGCGGAGAGAGATTGTTGAGGCTGATATTGGCCACCTGGCCTGGGCTTGGCACCCATGCAGGCAGGTCGGTCGCGGGCGTGGCAGCGGAGGGGAGCCCTGGGCTTGGTGCCGGGGTGGGGCTGGGCGCTTGGGCGGCGCTGGCATCGCCAGCGCCCCCGCCACCGCATGCGGCCAGGTATGTACTCCCGAACAAGGCACTGAGGCCAGCAACAAACCTGCGACGGGGAGGGGCACTGCGCGGCATAGGCATCCTGGGGAAAAAGCGAATGCTAGCTGGTTTTCATGCTTTTGCCGCCTCCAGGCAAGGGCGCTCCAGACCCTGCGCCAACATGACTCCCGGGGGGAGCGGCGCTTCCAAAACCCCGATTGCGTTTCAATGTTTCAGTAGTAAACAGTTGTGCGGCCGCAGACCCTAGCCTTTCCACGGCATTCGGACCCTGGCCCAGATCCTCAGGACCTCTTCCTTCAACGGATGTTGGCAGAGGAAGATGGCCGCCACGAACAGGCAGAGGCTGCCGGGAATGCTGAGGATCAATGGCGCCAGGATCTCGGTTGGATACGGGCCGAACCACACGAAAACAAGAGCCGGGAAGATGCCGGATGCAAGCGCGACGGTGGCACTGCGGGCCAAGGTATCGGCGAGCTGTTTCCAGGTGAACCCGGTTTGCTTGCGCGTGAAGCGAAGCCAGGTTGTCATGCTCACGGCGTTTGCGGCGATCAGGGCGATACCCAGTCCGATCAAGCCTTGACTTGCACCGATCACCACGGCCGTAACGTACTGCGCGGCGTTCAGCAGCGTCGCCCTGACGACGATCTTGATGGACCCATTCGCAGTCAGGATGACGACGCACAGCGATGCCGGCACGCCGACCATCGCGGCGACTGCGAGCAAGCGCGTCAGGTCAACCGCGCCGTCCCATTGCGCCCCGTACAGCAGGCGGATGACGGGTTGCGCCAGGAAAATCATGCCCAGGAAGAACGACCATCCGATCGCCGTGATGTAGCTGGTCGCCCGCATGAAGGCCTGGGTGGCGTTGCCCTTCTCGCGGGATTCCTTGGCAAACAGGGGCAGGGCAACAGCATGCGTGGCGTCCAGGATGAGCCGGTGGAACATGGTCGCCAGGCCGTTGGCCCTGGAGAAAAGTCCCGCCGAGGCCATGCCCTGGAGTTTGCCGAGCACGAGTTCCGACGCGCTGTACGCGAAGGTGTTCACGACGGTCGTGATGGTGATCTTGCCGCCGAAGGAGAGCACACGGCGGATTTCCCGAAAGCCCGGAACCCACGGGAAAGTGGCGGGCCTGAAGATCATCGCGATCAGCGCGTTGGCGATGGTGGAGACCAGGCTGCCATAGGCCAGGCTGATGGGTCCCCAGCCCTTCCACGCGAGCGCAATGGACGTGCACGCACCCGACAGGCTGCCAGCAAAGCGCATGATGGCCAGCGACTCGAAGCGCATTTCACGCATCAGCCAGGCATAGGTCAGCGAGCCGAACGGGCTGATGGCGAAGTTCAGCGACAGCACCAGCATGATGTTGCGTATGCGCGGTTCGTTGTAGAAGACCGAGACCGGGTGCGACGCAAGGAACACGACCAGCGAGAACAACAGCCCCAGTCCCAGTTGCACGGTCCAGGTCGCCCGGATGCGTTCCTGGGTCAACTCTTTTTCCTGCAGGAGGTATTGCCCGGCGCCCAGGTCGCGCAGGCTGGAGAGATACGACAGCAGGACCATCGTGACCGAGAAGATGCCCACTTCCGCCGGCGTGAGCAGGCGTGCCAGGACCATCGATGAAATGATGGCAAGCAGCAGGCCGGAATACCGATCCAGGAACGAGAAGGCCAGAGCTTTGCGGGTGGACATGTGGTTTTGTTCTAGTGGAAAAGCTCTTGGTCAGGCCGCGAACCCTCGGGCGCCTAACCTTGGGGTCGGTGCAGCAGCAGTTTGGCCGCAGCAAGCGGGAGGTTGAAAAAGCTCATCGGATCCAGCTTGAAGTGCGCGGCCAGCAGCTTTGCCGGCAGTGCCTTGCGGTGCGCCACGCGATGCAGCAAATCGCGCGCAAAGGCCAGGCGCAACTCGCGGACGCTGGCGCGCAGATGGTCTTGTTGCGCCTTCGTGACGGAATACAGCTGGCCCGTGACCTTGCGGTACCTCAACTCATTGTGGACCCGCAACAGGTGCTGGTCGGTTTCCCATCCCGAACCGGCGTAGACGTTGACGCCGTGCCCATAGCGCGCTTCGCACTGCGCCGAGAATGCGATTCTTGCGCCGTTGTGCGCGAGGTCCAGCCAGAAGAGGTAGTCTTCTCCCGCATTGGTGAACTCGACCTTGAAGCGCTTGCCGCCGAATCGGTCCCGGCGAAAAACCACGGTCGAAGTACCGATCAAATTGCCCCGGATGATCTGGTCGACCATATCGCCCTGGTAGGCGTGCAGGCCGGGCTGTGCGAGCGGCAATGCCGGGTGCTCGCCGATCTGGATCTTGCCGCCACGGGCGAACGCGCCGGTGCTTTGGTCCAGCTGGTAGTGGTCGGCGAAATAGAAGTCGTAGCCTGCTTCCAGGGTGCACACGGCCCGGGCCAGATGGTCGGGCATCCATTCATCATCGGAATCGAGGAAGGCGATGTAGCGCGTGCCCTGCGGCACTTCGTCCAGCCCACGGTTGCGCGCGGCGCCGGGGCCGCCATTGGCCTGGCTGACGATCTGGACCGCATGGGGGAGGGGCCCGGCGCTTTCAATCTCGGGGCCGGCGGGAACGGGCGACGCATCGTCGACCACGATGACGTGGATCGGCATAGTGCAGTCGCGCTGGGACGCAATGCTTGCCAGTGCCTTGCGCAGGACGCCGGCAGACCTCTGGTAGTACGGGATGACGACGGCGATCATGGCGGCACTTGCGCCTCTTGCGGGGCTGCCGGCGCGCTGGTTTGCCGGCGTTTGGCGGTGAGTTTCTTGAGCAGTGGCCACCGGTACAACGTCAAGTGGTAGATGGCGCGCTTGTTTTCCGTCCACCGCGTATGCCATTCCATGAGACGGCCATAGTATTCCAGGCGTTTCGTTTCCCCGGTGCGGTGCAGCGTCTCCAGTTCATCCTGGCGCAGCAGGAAGGCCGGGGAGAAATTCTTGATGGATTCATCGTAGGTGGTCTTGAGCACCACGAGAACCCCGTTTCTCTTCAGGCCGAGGTTCATCGCGACGATGCGATCGTCGAACAGGTACTCGTACACCACGGCCTCGCCCCGGTCGGCGGCCTTCTCAAGGAGCTCCCGGTAGAAGCGGCCCTGGTCGTTGTCCGGATGGATCGCCGTGCCCTGCTCGGCCTTCCAGCCCGAGCTTTCGAGCTTCCCGTACTCAGCAATGGCTTGTGCCATGTCATTGCGGTGGTGCTTCGTCCGCATGCTGGTGCTGACACCATCGGCCAGGAGCTTTGCACGCTGCTTGCGCATGTTCTGGCGCAGGTTCTTTCCGCGCGCGCTCCAATAGTCATCGAAGCTGCCCTGGATATCGATCCAGCCGGTTTCGATGTAGTCGTCGTGGCGGCAGTCGTCCGCATCATCAGCACGGGCCGCGAAGAGCGGGTCGTTCTGGGTGATCGAGAGCACGAGGCACAGGCCCAGCGGGCCGCGGATCAGGCTTCTGGTCACCTCCAAAAGTGAAAGCTGCGTCTGCGCAACCCATGCCCCGAGCGGAATCTGCGACGGCTGAAACGTTCGCCAACGCAGTTGGCCATGTGGCACCAATATGAACATCGCAACGACAGACGCATCCTGCCGCCCAACCAGCAGGCACTCCTTGCCACTACCGAAGACGTCGAGCGCGGATGCGATCGCGTCGCTGCAAAGAAAGGGGAGGTTTGCCCGCGCCGTATTGAGCCGGTCCCATTCGCGCTGCAACCCGGCGTCGTGCTTCAAAACGGTGGCGGGATGGCTTTGCCAGGAAATTCGTGGATTGGACATGGGCGTGGTGTGTGGCAAGGCGTGCGGATTGTTGCGATGCAGAGTCTGTATGCCGGGAAATCAGGGGTGGGCCAACAAGCGTTGGACTGCCTCGGCGGTGCGCACCACATCGGCTTCGCTCAGGTCCTGGTGGCAAAGCAGTTGCAGCACATGGCGGCTCCATTCGGGGCCGACGTCGCCAGGCAGGCTGGGCGTACCCGGCCAGATGCGGTCCCAGCGGAAGACCGGAAAGTTTTGTGTGCGCAATGCGTGGTAGACGCGGTCAGCATCTTCGACCCACAACGGAAAGACATAGGGTGCAACCGGCTCGGTAGGAAGTGGGCGAAGCAGTCTTGCGCCGTCGAGGCCTTGCAGGCGCTGCGCGTAGATCGCGAAGTTTCTCTGTCGCACCGCGATGATGCGGCCACGCGGCAACATTGCTTTCAAGGCCATGGACGCCGCCAGCGGCCGCTGTGCGATGCGCGCCATGTCGCAATCGCGCATCATGGTTTCGGCTGTGGCCGGCGCGAGGCTGGCGTCGCCCGCGAAGCTCTCATGGTGACGTGCATTCTTGAGCCGGAACAAAAGATTGAGCGCGCCTTGCAGGCCGGCCAGCCGCTGGTACCTGGCCGCTAACTCCAACACATCCACCCCGCCTTTGATCTGGGCCTTGGCGCTGGCGCGCTGGAGCACCGGCTTGATAAGCGGTCGATGCGCAGAAGCCAGCAGTCCCGCTTCGGGTACGGGCAGAAACTTGGAGAGGCTTGCGGTCGCGAAATCGCCCCAGGCGCCAGCCGCCCGTTCTCCGGCTTCACCGAAATAGCAGTGGGCGCAGTCTTCGATCAAGGCGATGCCGCGCTGATCGCACCAGGCACGCACTTCAGCCAGCGATTGGGCCAGGCCGAAATAATGTGGAACGATCATGGCCCTGGCTTTTCCGGCAGTGGCTGCATCGATCGCGTTCAGGTCCGGCAGTGCATCCGGCCGCACGCCGTAGTAGACCGGTTGCAGATGCGCCAGGATGACCGGCGCCACCATGGTCGGGCAATGGTAGGTGGGAAGCAGCACCGGGCTTGCCGCGGGTAGTTGCAACTGAAGCAGCGCCTGGTAGATGGCCGCCCGCCCGCTGGTCGTGAACATCCGGTGCGGAAGATTCTCGATGCTGCAAATCCCCGGCGCGTCGACCACCTGGAAACTGGACCAGTCGAGTACTGGGCCGCGAGGCATGCGCCGGACAGGCTCCCGCATCAATTGCTGTTCGGTATGGCGTTGCATCTACGGCGGAGTATCGGGTGGCGGCTATTGCGCGGGGCTGGCATCGGGCTTGGCCCCCTCAGCCGCTTGTGCCGGCGGCTCGCTCCATTTGCCCGCGGCCAGCAAGCCGTCTTTCAGGGCGGTTTGCGTAAACCCGAGCCCATAGGCCTTGTGGGCCTGGACAAGCGCTTTGTCGTAGGCCTTGATCTCAAGATAGATGAGCCCGATGTTGTAGTGCGTGAACGGGTTGTCCTTGGCAAGCTCCGTGGCGTGCTCAAGTTGCTTGATGGCTTCGGGGTTCCGCTCGTTTCGGGACAGGAACGTCGCGAAGATCATTCGCACGATGGAGTCGTCGGGCCGAAAGCGCAGGGCGCGGTCGAAGTAGCACTCGACCGAATAGCGCAAGTCCCGGGGCTGTGGCGACTTGTGCTTTTCGCCATACCGCATGGCCGACATGAGCGCGCGGTGATGGTTTGGAAACGCGCGCAAGGTGTAGTCAAGGTCGCCTGCCGGCGAGACCGATGTGTTGCCGCGGACCAGGGATTCCACCGATGCAGTGAAGTGAGCGCCTTCCACGAGCCTCAGGTTCTGGCCTCGCTCGGTCCGGTAGTCGAATGGCCCAAACGCGTTGGCGATGGAGCCGCAGGCTTGGCTCGCGGCCTGGCCGAATGCCGGCCCGGTGCCGGCAAGCGTGGCCGCGAGGCCCGCCGCCGCCAGCACGCTGCGGCCAAGGTGAAGAACAATCGATAGTGCACGGGCCATTTGTCTTTACTCCGTTGAAGCGGCTTTGAGCCACTCAAGCGTCAGATTTTCCACCAGGATGCGCGATGCGGTGTCGGAAAACGTGTGGTCCGCGCCCGCCAGGTCGCGCCGCGCAAGGCGCGGGTGCTGCAGCGCCTGGGACCAGGCGGAATCGAGGCCGACGAACTCGACAAATTCCTTGGCGGTGTAGTCGTCGCCACTGAGCAGCAGCAAGAGCCGCCCGCTGAAGCTGTGCCAGGCCGTGGCCATGCGCTCCTGGTACGGCTTTTGCGCCGCTGCCACGCCGGTTGCCCGGCTGCGCCCTGTGGCCAGGCGCAGATTCCTGGCCAGGCCGGCGAGTGCGCTCCAGGCCACGCGGCCGCTGAACAGCTTGGCCCAGAATGCGCGCTGCATCAGGCGCTGGGCGTAGTAGTGTTTGACATGGGTACGCGCCAGGCTTGTGGTGGAGCGCACCCAGGGATTGAGCAGGCACAAGCCGGCGACGCGCGGGTCGTGGCTCTCGTGGCAATACAAGAGCGCCGCCGATGCTGCGTCGCACAAACCCCACAGAACCACGCGTTGCACTTGCGGCACATGCTGGCGCAGTGCGTCGATGGCGGCGCCCACATCCTGGTGGACATCCTGGAAATCGCGTTGCGCGCCGGAGCTGTCGCCCATGCCGCGGTAGTCAAAGCGCAGCACCGCGTAGCCGGCCTTCGCCAGGGCGCGCGCGAGCAGCACGAATTGGCGGTGGCTGCCAGCTCGGTATTGCGGGCCGCCCACGATGACCACTACGCCGGTCGTCGCGAGATCTGCGGAGTCTGCCGGCCGCGCGAGGATGCCTAGCAGGTCTTCGCCTTCGCAGGCGAATGTCAGTGCGTGCTCTGTCACGATGGACGCTGGGCTCATGGCGTTGTGGCGCCGATGGGCGCAAGCGCGGCAGTCGTCGCGGCGACGAGGGCCGGGGCGTCCTCGA
Organism: Burkholderiaceae bacterium; assembly: GCA_035476635.1. Classification (GTDB taxonomy): domain Bacteria; phylum Pseudomonadota; class Gammaproteobacteria; order Burkholderiales; family Burkholderiaceae_C; genus DATILI01. Next base: position 14,364 of record DATILI010000049.1, read on the forward strand.
TTTCCGTGGTCTGCCAGAACGAGGGGCCTTCCACCAAGTGCGAACGCAGCGCGAAGCCGGCCTGTTGCCAGGGCTCTTGTGCCCGGGTGACGGCGGGCGAGAAGGCGGCATCGGCGCGCGTGGACAACTCGAACCATTCGACGCGGCCGGGTGCCTGCGGCGCCGACGGTGGCGCCAGCACGGCCTTTTCGAGCCCGTCCGTGAGGCCAGGCGCCAATGTGTAGCCGGCCACTTCGACCGGTTGGCCCTGCGCCAGTTGCTGGCGCAGGCCGTCCATGACGCCCTTGGCATTGCCGCCCATCATTTCGCCGGCGGCCTTGAGCCGCAGGAATTGCTGGAGCAGCGGCTTGCCTGCCACCGCCGGCGCCCAGAACAGGAACTGACATGGCTCGGCGATTTGCTGGGCCGCCTGCGCCGCCAGCAGGCAGCCGGCGCGCAAGCCCCACAGCCAAAGCGCCGCGTCACCGGCCTGCGCGCGAAGCCAATCGCTGGCATGCAGCAAGTCATCGCGCCAGCCTTGCCAGGTGGCGTCGCCGAAGTCGCCGCTGCTGTCGCCGCATCCCTGCAAGTCCAGCTGCAATACGGAGAAGCCCGCCTCGCTTAGATGGCGCGCCTGCAAGGCCACCATCCGGCGCGACTTGTTCATCTCTTCCGCAAAAGGGTGGGCGTACAAGACCCGCCCGCGCGTCTTGGGTCCCTGTGCGGGATAGAAGATGCAAAAGCGTTGCCCGCCTTCAACGGGCAGGAAGAAAGCCTGTGGGTGCATGGATGCGGACGGGGCCGGTCGGTGCAAGGTATCAGCCGTTGAGCTTTTGCTCGACGAAGCTGGCCAGCGACCCTACCGTGGCAAAGGTGCTGCCATCGATGTCATCGTCGTCCACCACCAGGCCGAAGTGGTTCTCCAGGCTGGTGATGAGCGTGACGACCGCCATCGAGTCCAGCTCGGGAATCGCACCCAGGAGGGGCGTGCCGCGCGTAAAGGAGGCGGCTCGCCCGCCCAAACTCAAAACCTCGTCCAGAACCCTGAGCACCTCTTGCTCGACATCCATTGAATACTCCCATCCTGAATGGTGTGTTGACCGCGCGCCATTTTAGGGGCGATGGTGCCATCGGCTGTGCGATACTTTTCGCGTGCCTGCTTTCTTGGCGGCGCCAGCACTCAAAAGCCTATGTCCGAATCCACTCTCCTGCCGGAATTGATTGCGCGAACCGCCAGCCGCTCCCCCAGCGCTTTGGCGTTGACCAGCGGGGCCGATTCGATGACCTACCAGGAGCTGCAGGCGGCTACCAGTGGTTTCGCCAGCGGGCTCATGCATCTGGGCCTCGCACGCGGCGAGCGGGTCGGCATCTATCTCGAAAAGCGCTTCGAAACGGTGATCGCAAGCTTTGGTGCGCCGGCCGCCGGCGGAGTTTTCGTGCCGCTGAACCCCTTGCTCAAAGCCGATCAGGTCGCTTTCATTTTGCAGGACTGCAATGTGCGCGTACTGGTGACTTCGCCCGAGCGGCTCGCCTTGCTGCGTGGCGTATTGGCGCAATGCCCCGACCTGCGCCATGTGGTGGTGACCGATGCGGAGTCCGAAATGCCGCCTTCCGGCGGGCTGACGTTTTCGCGTTGGCGTGACCTGCTGGCCAGTGCGCCGCGTGCGGGCCACCGGGTCATCGATGTCGACATGCTCGGCATTCTCTACACCTCGGGCAGCACCGGGAAGCCCAAAGGGGTTGTGCTTTCGCATCGCAACATGGTCGCAGGCGCCAAGAGCGTGGCGTCCTACCTGGAGAACACCGCCGAAGACACCTTGCTGGCGGCCCTGCCGCTGTCTTTCGACGCGGGGTTCAGCCAGCTGACCACGGCGTTTCATGCGGGCGCGCGCGTGGTGTTGCTCAACTACCTGATGCCGCGCGATGTGCTGAAGGCCATGGAACGCGAGCGCGTCACGGGCCTGACGGCCGTGCCGCCGCTGTACATCCAGCTTTCTCAACTGGAATGGCCGGCAGCCGTTGCCCAGAACCTGCGCTACTTTGCCAACACGGGTGGACGCATGCCGGGCGAAACACTGGCCTTGCTGCGGCGTCGGGCACCGCAATCGCGCCCCTATCTGATGTACGGGTTGACCGAGGCGTTCCGCTCCACCTACTTGCCGCCTGAGGAGGTCGATCGCCGGCCGGACTCGATCGGCAAGGCCATCCCCAATGCCGAGATCCTGGTGCTGCGCGAGGATGGCTCGCCCTGCGGCCCGGACGAGCCGGGCGAGCTGGTGCACCGCGGGGCACTGGTCGGGATGGGGTACTGGAACGATGCGGAGAAAACCGCCGAGCGCTACAAGCCGCTGCGCCAGGACGCGCCCGGGCGCGAGCCAGGCCTGCAGCTGTCGGAGTACGCCGTGTTCTCTGGAGACACCGTGCGCATGGACGCCGAAGGGTTCCTGTACTTCATCGGCCGGCGCGACGAGATGATGAAGACGTCGGGCTACCGGGTGAGCCCCACGGAAGTGGAGGAAGTCCTCTATGCCACCCAGCTCGTGGGCGAGTGTGCCGCCTTCGGGGTGGAGCACCCGACGCTGGGCCAAGCCATCCAGGTGATCGCCACGCCGCCCGAGAATGCCGCCGAGCTCGATACCGCGGCATTGCTGGCGCAGTGCCGCGTGCGCATGCCGGCCTACATGGTCCCCGCGGGGATCGATGCCGTCAAAGGCCCGCTGCCGCGCAACCCCAACGGCAAGATCGACCGCAAGCTGCTCTGTGCCGAATGGGCTGAGCGCAACGCCCGCTAGACCGCCACGCTCACTGGAACCTGATAACCATGTCACTGACCGAACGCCCGCTTCCCGTCCATGCGCCCATGCTGCAGTTTCCGCTGCGTGACGGCGAGCTCGTGGTGGGAGGGATGCCCTTGTCGCTGCTCGCAGAGCGGGTCGGTCAAACGCCCTTCTATGCCTATGACCGCGCTGTACTGCGAAAGCGTGTCACCGAGCTGCGCCAAGCGTTGCCTGCAAGCGTAAAGCTTCACTACGCGATGAAGGCCAACCCCATGCCAGCCGTAGTGTGCTTCATGGCCGGTTTGGTCGACGGCATCGATGTCGCATCGGCGGGTGAATTGAAGGTAGCTCTTGACGCGGGCGCCGATCCGCTGGAGGTCAGTTTTGCGGGCCCTGGGAAAAGGGCGGTTGAGCTGCGCCAGGCGGTGGCGGCGGGTGTGCTGGTCAACGTCGAGTCGGCACGCGAGCTGAATTTGCTTGCCGAGATTTCGGGCGAATTGGGCGTGGCCGCGCGGGTCGCGGTGCGCGTGAATCCGGATTTTGAACTCAAGGGCTCGGGCATGAAGATGGGCGGGGGCCCCAAGCAGTTCGGCATCGATGTCGAGCAGATGCCGGCGCTGCTCGCCGACATCGGCCGTGCCGGGCTGGCGTTCGAAGGATTCCACCTGTTTGCCGGCTCCCAGAACCTGCGCGCGGAGTCCATTTGCGAAGCACAGCAAAAGTCGTATGCGCTGGCGGTGCGGCTGGCCGAGCATGCGCCATCGCCGGTGCGCTTCCTGAATCTGGGCGGCGGCTTCGGCATCCCCTATTTTCCCGGCGAGCAGCACCTGGCGCTGGGGCCCATTGGGGAGAACCTGGCGCAATTGGCCGAACGCTCCAGGAGCGAGCTGCCGGATGCGGCCTTCGTGATCGAACTCGGGCGCTATCTTGTCGGCGAGGCCGGTGTATACGTCACACGCATTGTCGACCGGAAGCTTTCGCGCGGGCAGGTGTTCCTCGTGACCGATGGTGGTTTGAATCATCACCTGTCCGCATCGGGCAACTTTGGCCAGGTGGTGCGAAAGAACTATCCGGTCACTGTTGGTAACAGAGTTGACTCGCCGATGCGGGAGCTGGCAACTATAGTTGGCCCTTTGTGCACGCCGCTGGATTTGCTGGCCGACCGCATGGATTTGCCCGTTGCGCAAGAGGGCGACCTGGCGGTCGTGTTTCAGTCTGGCGCCTACGGCGCAAGCGCCAGCCCGCAGAGTTTTCTTGGGCACCCTCCCTGCGTCGAAGTATTGGTCTGAGAGGCGGGTCCGGGGGAGCCGAGGTAGCCACAGCGGCGATGGCGCTCGCCGCTTGATGCGTGCACGTTTTCGGCATTGCTTACTCGTGAGGCCCGCGCATCGATGCCGGGGCAAGGCTTATGACAAATGCAGAACGACGAGAGTTCTTGAAGCGGCTCTCGGCTCTGGGTACGGCAACCATTGCCGGCTGTGGCGGGGGTGGGGCGGACGGTGCAGTTTCTAGCGATACGCCGGTTGCCGCGGCCCTCGAGCCGCCGGACCCTGCGCCATTGGTCGCTGCGGCTCCCGTGCCCGTGCCCGCGCCCGACCCCGGCTCCATTCTCGCGCCGGCGGCCGGCGTGCCGCAATTTACCTTGTACGGCGGGGCCGGTGAGGGGGTGCTGCTGCCTTTTTGTCTGGGGCAGGCATTCAAGCAAGGCGAAATATCAAAAGACGCGGGTATTTCCTGCGGTTTGGCGGATTTTCAGGCGAGCGTTTTGAACCGTTGGCCCGATGGCAGCCCCAAGTTTGCGGTGCTGGCTGGCCGCGCTGGCGTGGCGGCTGGCGCCTCCAAGACCTTCAGGCTCGCCGCTGCTGCGGCGCAGGCTGCAGGCAGTGTCGTCACCGAGGCCCAGCTCAAGCAAAGCGGCGTATCGGCCACACTCGAATTTGCGCCTTTCGGTTCGGTCGACCTTCAGTCCTTGATCGGTGTAGCCAGCACGTTCGACAATGCAAAAAAACGCTGGAGTGCGGGCCGGGTGCGCCAGGGCATTTCGGGACCGCAGATGTCGTCGTGGACCTACTTTTCGCCCCTTGCAAACCATCCGCACCTGGCTGCCTGGTTCGAGGTCCGCTACTGGGCCAATGGCCAGGTCCAGATTCTTCCGTGGCTGGAAAACGGCTACCTGAATGTGGCCGGCCCCACCAGCTACGCCGGCACGCTGGCGTTCACGTTGAATGGAGCGTCGCGCTTCAGTGGTGCTGTGACGTTGCCACACCATTGCCGTACCGCCGCTATCGGTGGTGCGGCAACGGCCTACTGGGCCGATTCGACCCCGGGGCTGCAGTACGGCCATGACACCGCGTATTTGCAGCAGACAGGTCTGGTGCCCACCTACCTGAGTAAAGCCGGTGCCGCCAGCACGCTGTTGGCTCGGCAAAAGACCTCGTTTTCGCCGCTGATCCAAGCGAATTTTCCAGCGGGCATGGGCACTGCCGGTTACCACCCATCCATCGGCCTCCTGCCGGAATGGGATGTGGCTTACCTGGTGGGTAACGCCGATGCGCGCGCGCAGGCGGCTGTTGTCGTGCACGGCCTGGCGGCTGGCCGGTATCCGCTGCACTACCGCGACGAAACCACCAACCAGCCGTTGCGATTCGCCAGCTATCCCGACCTGTGCCTTTCGGCTACGGCAAATCTCGGCGTTCAATCCACCGGCAGCAGTACTGCCAATAGCTACACCCCCGCCACGACAGGAGCGGTTCCTGCGACATGGACGTCCAGCCACCACCCGTCCGTTGGCTATCTGGCCTATCTTGTGACGGGCTGGTTTTATTTTGCCGAAGAAGTCCAGTTTGCCGCGACGCTGAACTACCTCAAGCAAACCAATGTGGCCCGCGGTAAAGCGAAGGGGTTGCTGCTACCCGACGTGGGCGCCAATACCACGCGCGGTGCGGCTTGGGCCCTGCGTACCCTGGTCCAGGCGGCGACCGTGACGCCAGACGCGCAAGAGGCCTTGCGCAACGAGTTCGTGGGCTCCGTAGCGAGCAATGTGGATGACTACCACCAGAAATACGTTGCGCAAGCCAACAATCCGCAGGGTATTTGCAAGCCCTATTCCGATTACACGTCAGGAGACAACAAGTTTTTCCATGCGATGTGGATGGAGGACTTCCTGACCGCCGCATGGGGTTATGCAATCAGCCTGCGCCTTCCGCTCTCCGATGCGGTGCGCGGAAAGCTGGACGCATTCTTCCAGTGGAAAGCACAGAATATTGTGGGTCGCCTGGGACGGCCGGGGATTGAGACAGAGTACAACTTCAACGACGCGGCCCAGTACACGGTGGCCGTGGCGCCGTCGGACTCTGTGGACTTTGCGACTGGCAAGGGTCCCTGGTACCCCGATTGGGGCGCTATCTATGCCGCCACGCTCGGCAAGTCCAATGTGGTGCTGGCGAGCGATCAACTGCGCGGCGCCTATTTCCCCGAGGTGACGAGCTATTGGGGCAACCTGCAGCCGGCCATTGCCTACGCTGTCGACCATGGCGTACCCGGCGCCACGCAGGCTTATATGCGCATGACTGGCGCAAAGAACTGGCCGCAGTTCGCGGCAGGCTGCGACTCCAATCCCGTTTGGGGTGTCCGCCCTGCCATCGGCGTGTAGCGGCGCAAGGCCGCCGGTCGACGTGAGTGCCTGGCGTACCGGGTGACGCCGATAGGGCGGTTCGGCGGCGAAGTACAAGGACAAGGCGCGCAATTTTGGTCCGGCCCATGGTTCGAATTGCCGCATTTGCACGTATTCTCAAGCGCGCGAATGTGCAGAACAATCGCGGTCGCCAGCCCTGAGTCCGGATTGGCAACAGCCATTTCAAATGAGGCTGACTGTGATTTTGAACCAACAAATACACTGTGGCCGGCGCATGGGCCTGCTTCATTTGTATCCTGTCGAGGGGGCGCCTCTTTTTGATCTTTATACTGGAGAGTGGATATTGCGACCGTTGCGGCTTCAACTTGCATTGCAAGTGCTGCCTGGCCAGAAATTTGCTTGAACAGGTTCAGAGGGTTCCATCGTGAGTCTTGCGCATCAACTACGAACTCCCAGAGGCCCGCAGGCCCAGATGGTGATGTTCAAATGAACATGCTTTGGAATAGGGGAGCCAAGGCATGATTCGAGTGTTCAATCACTACTTGCACAGGCGAACGCTGCAGCAAATCTTCATTGATTTGTGCCTCGTGATCGTGGTGGTCGCCCTTGCGGTGATTTGGCAGGGTGGAGACTTGACGGCGACATTGCACCTGGTGGCCTATGCCTCCCTGCTGGGCATCGGCATGCTGGTCATCAATTCAGGCCTGGGCTTCTACCAACGCGTTCATAACCGTTCCGTGAACCAGTCCCGGGCGCGGGGCATGCTCTCCCTATGCCTTGCCGTGCCGCTGGCCTACGGGATATTTGGCCTGCCGACCGTGCAAATGGGCAATCGGCAATTTCTCGCGATGGCGGCGGTGGTCGGCGTCGTCCTGGTCGTGATTCATCGCGTCTACGTGGCGCACTCCAAGCCGCAATCGATGATGCGCTACCGGATCCTGGTGTTTGGCACCGGCCCGCGCGCCGCGCTGGTGGGGCGGACATTGAAAAAGGAAGATCCGCACGTCGACGTCGTGGGGTATTACGCTGGCCCCAACGAGGCGCAGGCAGAGGTTTCCGGGTGGGGCATCCTGTCCAAGAACAAGTCCTTGACGGACACGGCGCTGGAGCTGGAGGTCGATGAAATCGTGGTGGCGCTGGCCGAGCGGCGGGGCGGCAGCATGCCGTTGCGCGAGTTGCTGGACTGCAAGCTGCGCGGTGTGCGCGTGGTTGACATCGCCACGCACTTCGAGAAAACAAGGGGTCAGATCAGGCTGGATTCCGTCTACGCGGGCTGGCTCATCTTTGGCGACGGCTTTACCCAAGGCGGCATGCGCACCGTCATCAAACGCCTGTTTGACGTTTTCTGCGCGGCGATATTGATTGTCCTCGCCTCGCCGGTCATGTTGCTGACGGCGATCCTGATCGTATTGGAAAGCGGGGGGCCCATTTTGTACCGGCAGGAGCGCGTGGGCTTCAGCGGCCGCTTGTTCAATGTGGTGAAGTTCCGGAGCATGCGCACCGATGCGGAAAAGGACGGCACACCGCGCTGGGCATCCGCCGAGGATGACCGCGTCACCCGTATCGGGCGCGTGATCCGCAAGCTGCGAATCGATGAACTTCCCCAGCTGTTCAGTGTGCTCAATGGCGACATGAGTCTGGTCGGGCCTCGGCCCGAGCGCCCCTACTTCGTGGACAAGCTGACGCGTGAAATCCCTTATTACGCGGTGCGCCAGAGCGTGAAGCCCGGCGTCACCGGGTGGGCCCAGGTTCGCTATCACTACGGCGCTACGCTGGAAGACTCCGCTGAGAAGCTTCAGTACGATTTGTACTATGTCAAGAATCACTCGCTGTTTCTTGACCTGGTCGTGCTGTTTGAGACTGTGGGAGTTGTGTTGATGGCGAAGGGCGCGCGTTGATGCGCGATGGCTGAGCCGACATCGCGCGCGCCCATGTTCCAGGTTCTCGCGCATGAGTAGTGGCAATCTCGCCCTCACGGCCTGGAGCTTTGGTCTCGTAGGATTGGTCTACGCCGTCTTTGCCGTGCATCTGCTGCGCCTGGGCTACTTCCGCGCGCCCCGCAACAGACCCGAAGCCGCCGTGTTCGCTGCGGTTGTTTGGTGTGCATTGTGGGGAAGCTTTGGCCTGGCATTTGTCCTGACCGGCAATTCCTTTTTCCTGCTCTCGAGCAAGCTGGCAGACGTGTTTCGATACGGCTGCTGGTTCGCATTCCTGCTGATGCTGTTCCGGCCACAGGAAGGTGGCGCCTTGTCCGCGGGCGTGGCCAAGCTGGTCCCGGTGGCGCTGGCGCTGGTTTGCCTTGGCGTGACGGCACAACTTGTTGGGTTTGGTGCCCGCCTGTACGAATCCGCTTCGCGCTTTGCCTTGTTCGGCGAGATGGCGCTGCCCGTTTTTGCGCTGGTGCTGCTGGAGCAGGTCTATCGGAACGTTCCGGAAGACTCTCGTTGGAATGCCAAGCCGCTTTGCCTCGGACTGGCAGGGGCATTTCTGTTCGACCTGTACCTGTATTCCGAAGCCGTCCTGTTCAACCGGCTTGACAGCGACGCGCTCAGCATCCGCGGCGCCGTCCATACGCTGGTTGCTCCGCTCCTGGTGCTGTCGATGGCCCGGCGCAGGGACTGGATTTCGAAACTCCGCATTTCGCGCAAGGCAGCTTTTCATTCCGCCACTTTGCTGATGGCGGGGGCCTACCTGCTGTTTATCGCCGGCATCGGGTACTACGTGCGCTACTTCGGCGGCGAGTGGGGGCGGGCGCTGCAGCTCGGCCTGGTTTTTTGCGGGCTTGTGCTGCTGACCATCCTGGCGCTGTCGGGCAGCGTGCGTGCCAAGCTGCGCGTGTTCCTGGGCAAGCACTTCTTTCGCTATCGCTACGACTACCGTGAGGAGTGGCTTAGATTCACGCAGACCTTGTCCGCCCAACACTCACCCCAGGAAATGGGGCAGCAGGCCATCCGCGGGTTGGCCGACATGCTTGAAAGCCCGGCAGGCGGGCTGTGGCTGCGGGTGGCCGGCGCGGCGGCATTCAGCCAGGTTTCGCACTGGAACATTCCGCAAGTCCTGGAAAAAGAGGATGGGGCATCGCAGCTTTGCGCGTTTCTTTCGCGCAGCGGCTGGGTGGTCAATCTCGAGGAGTACCGGTCGTTTCCCAGGCGCTATGGTGACCTGGTCTTGCCCGCGTGGTTGCAGGATATTCCGCACGCCTGGCTCATCGTGCCGCTGATGGTGGGCGACGAACTCATCGGATTTGTGGTGCTGGTCAGCGCACGCACTTACATGGATGTGAATTGGGAGGTGAATGATCTGCTAAAGACGGCCGGCCGCCAGGCGGCCAGCTTTCTGGCGCAGATGCAGGCCACGGAGGCCTTGCTTGAGGTGCGCAAATTTGATGCGTTCAACCGGATGTCGGCCTTCGTGGTCCATGATTTGAAAAACATCGTCACGCAGCTGTCCCTGATGATGAAGAATGCCAAGCGTCTTCACGACAACCCTGAGTTCCAGCAAGACATGCTGATGACGGTGGAAAACTCGCTGGACAGAATGCGCCAGCTGATGCTGCAGTTGCGCGAAGGAGCAACTCCTGTCGGCACAGCCTTTGGTGTCGATCTGGGGGCTATCGCCGAACGAATCCAAGCGGTCGCCAAAGGGCGCGGCAGGACACTGGAAATGGAACTGGTCGAGCGGGTTGTAGCGCGCGGCCAGGAGGAGCGGCTTGAGCGCATCATCGGCCATGTGGTCCAGAACGCCTTCGACGCGACCGATTCGACCGGCCGGGTTTGGCTCAAGCTGGACCGACTGAGTGGCCAGGCCAGGATCGAGGTGGGCGACACCGGCCATGGCATGTCGGAGCAGTTCGTACGGGAGCGGCTGTTCAAGCCGTTCCAGACCACCAAGGAGGCGGGCATGGGCATCGGCGCGTATGAAAGCTTCCAGTACGTCCAGGAACTGGGCGGCAGGATTTTGGTGGACAGCGAGCTGAACAAGGGAACCTTGGTCACAATACTGCTGCCCTTGTTTGAAAAACAGAAGGAATCAGACCTTCACATGCTGGAAGCCTCATGACATCTGAAAAAGTGCGTTCGCTGCTGATCGTCGAGGACGATCCGGCTTTGCAAAAGCAGATCAAGTGGTCTTTGGACAGGTTCGACTCCGTAACGGCCCATGATCGCGAAAGCGCTCTCGTGCAACTGCGCAGGCAGGCTCCGGCGGTGGTGACCATGGATTTGGGCTTGCCGCCAGACCCCGACTCCGTGTCCGAGGGGTTCAAGCTGCTGGAGCAGATTCTTGCCATTGACCCGGACACGAAGGTGATTGTTCTCACGGGTCAGAACGATCAGGCCAATGCGCTGCGCGCCGTCGCGCTGGGGGCGTATGACTTCTTCGTCAAGCCGTTCGAGCCAGAGTTGTTGAACCTGACGGTGGAGCGTGCTCTCAGGATGTTCGAGTTGCAGCGAGAGAATCGCCGCTTGCAGGCGATGTACCAGCCGGATGCGCTGTCGGGGCTGGTCACGCGCGACCCCGAGATGCTGCGGGTGTGCCGCACCATTGAAAAGGTCGCCAGCAGCACCGCTACGGTGATGTTGCTTGGCGAGAGCGGCACCGGCAAGGAGGTGCTGGCGCGCGGGGTGCATCAGTCGTCTCCGCGGCGCGCCGGAAAATTCGTGGCCATCAATTGCGCCGCCATCCCGGAGAACCTGCTGGAAAGTGAATTGTTCGGCTATGAGAAGGGCGCCTTTACCGGCGCCGCCAAGACGACACCCGGAAAAATCGAGCTCGCCAGTGGTGGCACGTTGATGCTGGATGAGATCGGCGATCTTCCGTTCTCGCTGCAGGCAAAGCTGCTGCGGTTCATCCAGGAACGAACCATCGAACGCGTCGGCGGCCGGCAGGAAATCCCGGTCGATGTCCGCATTGTTTGCGCCACGCACCAGGACCTGAAGGCCTTGTCAAAGGAGGGGCGGTTCCGGGAAGATCTGTACTACCGCCTTGCCGAGATTGTGGTGACCATCCCTCCGCTGCGCGCGCGCATCGGGGATGCGGCCTTGCTCTCGCATGCGTTCGTCCGGCGCTTTGCGCAAGAACAGAATCGCGGCGGGATGACCTTGAGCGAAGAAGCAGTCAACACCATCGAAACCCATACCTGGCCCGGCAATGTGCGTGAGCTGGAGAATTGCATCAAGCGCGCGGTGATCATGGCCGATGGCAACCAGATCTACAGTGCCGACATCGGCCTGCAAAGCCCTGCGGCAGCCGAGCTCGATGCGACGCTGGACTTGCGCACGGTCCGTGACAACGCCGAGAAGCGCGCCATCATTGCCGCCTTGGGCCGTGTCAACGGCAATATCGTCAAGGCCGCGGAGCTGCTGGGCATCAGCCGACCGACCTTGTATGACCTGATGCACCGCCTGAGCCTGAAGTAGGCCGGTGCCCGTTCCCTTGCAGCTAGGATCCAAAATGAATTCCAAATTTTCGAGCTCGCGTAACGTATTGCTCGCAGTGTTGACGGCAGCCTTGTTGGCGAGTTGCGGTGGCGAGAAGCCGGAAACACTGCTTGCTTCGGCCAAGGAGTACATGGCCAAGAACGACAACAAGGCGGCCATCATCCAGATCAAGAACGCCTTGCAGGGCAACCCCAATCTGCCCGAAGCGCGCTTTTTGCTTGGCGAAGCACTACTCAAGACGGGCGACGCCGCCGCCGCCGAAGTGGAGTTTGGCAAGGCACTCGAATTGCAGCACTCCAAGGACGCGGTGGTTCCCTTGCTAGCCAAAGCCTTGCTGGCGCAAGGAAAGTTCAAAAAGGTCGCCGACGAGATCTCGAGCGCGAACCTGACCGTGCCGGCGGCGAAAGCGGATGTGCAGACATCGCTCGCGGCCGCCTATGCGGCACTGGGCAAGCAGGACCTTTCCGCCGCCGCGCTGAATGCCGCGCTGGCGGCCGACCCGGAGTTCTCCGACGCACTGCTTGTGCAGGTGCGGCAGAAGGCCGCCACTGGCGAGTTCGATGGCGCCTTGGCGCTGGTCGAGCGTGTTCTTGCCAAGACGCCCAAGAGCCATGAGGCCTGGCGCTCGAAAGGCGACGTATTGCTGTTCGGCAAGAAGGACCAGGCGGGTGCGCTGCAAGCCTATCGCATGGCAGTTCAGGTCAAGCCCGACTTCGTGCTGGGCTATGCCAGCGTGATGACCGTGTTGCTTGCGCAAGGGGATACGACCGAAGCCACCAAGGAACTGGAGCAAATGAAGAAGGTGGCGCCCAACAACCCGCAAACCCGCTACTTCGACGCACAAGTGGCGTTCGCGAGCAAGGATTTCAAGCGGGCGCGGGAATTGTCGCAGCAGTTGCTGAAGGTGGCCCCGGACAATCCCAGGAGCCTGCAGTTGGCAGGGGCCGTGGAGTTTCAGCTGAACTCGCTGGTGCAGGCGGAGTCCCATTTGAGCAAAGCGGTGCAGGCCGCCCCCGAACTTGCTGGAGCACGTCGGCTGCTCATACTCACCTATTTGCGCACTGGCCAGCCAGCCAAGGCGCTGGCGACCTTGCCTGCCAACCTGAGCCGCGAGGAGCGCGACGGCGAAATGCTTTCGGCCGCCGGCCAGGCGTATTTGCAAACGGGCGATGTCAAGAAGGCCGAAGAGTACTTTTCCAAGGCTGCCAAGATCGACCCCAAGGACGCGAAGAAACGCACATCGCTTGCAGTGGCGCACATGCTCAAGGGAGACGTCGACTCGGCGTTCGTGGAACTGCAGGACATCGCAGAATCGGACAAGGGGACAACGGCGGATCTGGCGCTGGTCAGTGCCTATTTGCGGCGCAAGGAATACGACAAGGCGCTGAAGGCGATCGACGCGTTGGAGAAAAAACAGCCGGGCGACCCACTCGCCGCGAATCTGCGCGGCATGACGTACATGGCCAAACAAGACCTCGCGGCAGCGAGGAAGAGCTTTGAGCAGGCGCTGTCCATCAACCCAACGTACTTTCCCGCGACATCGAACCTGGCCGCATTGGATCTGGGCGAAAAGAAACCGGAAGACGCGAGGAAGCGGTACGAGAACTTGCTGGCCAAGGATCCTAAAAATGTCCAGGCGCTGGTTGCACTCGCCGATCTGCGCGCCAAGGCCGGGGCAACGAAAGAAGAGTTGGCTGAGCTGATCGGAAAGGCCATTTCAGCGAATCCGACCGAAGCGGCTCCGCGGCTGATGTTGATCGATCTCCACCTGCGCGGCAAGGAATTCAAGCAAGCCCTGTCGGCAGCGCAAAACGCGGTAGCGGCCTTGCCGGACAACGTGGAACTTGTTGACGCCTTGGGCCGCGTGCAGCTGGCCTCGGGCGACTACAACCAGGCTCTCGCAAGCTACAACAAGCTGGCAGGGATGCAACCGGGGACCCCACAGCCGCATTTGCGCATTGCCGCTGTGCATCTGGCGGAGAAAAAGCCGGATGCTGCGATTCAGAGCTTGCGCAAAGCGCTCGAGATCAAGCCGGACCAGCTGGACGCACAACGTGGCCTGGTGGCGCTTTATCTACAGGAGAAAAAGGTTGACGACGCGGTAGCGATGGCGCGGACGGTGCAAAAGCAGCGTCCCAAAGAGCCTACGGGGTTCCTGCTGGAAGGCGATATCGCTTCATCGCAAAAGAAATGGGATCTCGCCATCGGGATTTATCGCAAGGCGATGACCCAGGTGCCGGCACCGGAACTCGCGGTGAACCTGCATGCCGTCCTGCTTGCCGCAGGCAAGACGGCGGAAAGCGAAAAACTCTCCGCGAGCTGGCTCAAGGAGAATCCCAAGGATCCAGTGTTCAGGCTCTACCTGGCCGATGGTGCACTGGCACGGCAAGACCTGGGCGCAGCCGAGAAAAGCTATCTTGGCGTCTTGCAGCTTCAGGCCAACAATGCCATGGCCTTGAACAACCTGGCGTGGATTACCGCGCAACTGAAAAAGGACGGTGCGCTCGCCTATGCGGAAAAAGCCAACAGGCTGGCGCCGAACCAGCCGGCATTCATGGACACCATGGCCATGGTCCTGGCGGAGAAGAGCGATTTCGCGAAGGCGGTCGACTGGCAAAGCAGGGCGATCAAGCTCCAGCCCGACAATGCCGGGTTGAAGCTGAATCTCGCCAGGATCCATATCAAGGCCGGGAATAAAGAGCCGGCCAAAAAGGAACTGAGCGAATTGGCGGCGCTCGGGGAAAAGTTCCCGGGACAGGCGGAAGTCGCGCGTTTGCTGAAGAGCCTGTGAAGCGCATCGATCCGCGGAGAATGGTGTGACCGGACCATCCTTCCCAGCGTTCGGCAGGGCATGCAAGCGCCGCGGTAACCGGCTGTGGATGCTTGTCTTGGCGTCGGTCTTCTTGCTGGCCGGTCATGCCCGGGCCGATATCATCGAGGCCATTGCGAAGGTGAAATCGTCCATCGTGGTGGTGGGCACCTACAAGGCCACGAACAGTCCTCGCTTCAACCTGCGAGGAACGGGCTTTGCGGTGGGTGACGGCAACTTGATCGTGACCAACGCGCATGTTCTTCCCGCTCCCTCGGACGAAGCACTTCCGCCCGATCTGGTGATCCAGGTCAAGCGCAGTCCGACTGAATTCCAGATGCGGGTGGCCACCGTGGTGGAAGTCGACAAGCTGCACGACCTGGCGCTGTTGCGCGTGGGTGGAACTGCATTGCCCGCTCTGGCATTGCGCGACTCCGACCAGGTGCGCGAAGGCCAGTCGATCGCGCTCATGGGTTTTCCGATTGGTGGCGTACTGGGATTTTCGCCCGTGACGCACCGCGGCATGATCTCATCGATCACTCCGGTTGCCTTGCCCACACCAACCGCGCAGCAGCTCAACGAGCAAGTGGTGAGGCGTATACGCGAAGGCACTTTCGATATCTTTCAGTTGGATGCAACGGCCTATCCCGGCAACAGCGGCGGGCCGCTGTTCGATGCAGAAACCGGCGAGGTGCTGGGTGTGGTCAACATGGTGTTCATCAAAGGCGGTAGGGAGTCGGCCCTGACCCACCCTTCCGGAATCAGCTATGCGATCCCGGCAAACTTTGTGACGCAGATGCTGCAGCGGCGGAAATGAACGTCGCCTCAAGCCCCAATTTTTGCATGCTATAATTCCATCTCTTAGCGGCTGTAGCTCAGTTGGATAGAGTACTTGGCTACGAACCAAGGGGTCGTGGGTTCAATTCCTGCCAGCCGCACCAATAAAGATAAGGGTTAGCACGTTAACGCGTGCTAACCTTTTTTCTTTCTGCGTGACTTTTGCGTGACTTCACTTTCACTCCGGCCTTTCAGCCGTTGACGACCCGTAACAGGGTCATCCGGTCCCGCGTGTGGCTCACGCTGTTGGCCGCCTCCACCAGCATGGCGACGGTGGCCGTTGCATAGTGCCGGAGCATGCCTTCGATTGCCGACCGGGAGATTTCTGTCACGGGGGAACACTCTCAGCGTGCACATGCGGAAGAACCTCAGAAGCTGGTGCGCGGTCGATTCTCGGCACCGCTGATCTCAACCATGCACATCTTGCTCTTTCATTCTAATAAACGTTAGAATGAATGAATGGAAAAGCGCCAGCTCAAGGACCTGCTCTACGAGCAAGTCGCCCGCATAGGCAAGGCGGTGGCCAGCCCCAAGCGGCTGGAGATGCTGGAGGTGCTGGCCCAGGGCGAAAAGACCGTCGAAGCCCTGAGTGTTGAGCTATCGATCGACGTGAAGCTGGCCAGCGCACACCTGAAGGCGCTGCGCGAGGCGCGGCTGGTCGACAGCCGGCGCGACGGCAAATACATCTGCTACCGCCTCAGCGGCCAGGATGTCGCGGCGTTGTGGGTGAACTTGCGCGAAGTTGCCGAGGAACATCTGCTCGAACTGCGTATGGCGGTCGACCAGATGATCGCGCAGCCGGATAAGCTCTCCGGTGTCGATGGCAAGGCACTGATGGACCAGGCCAGGCGCGGCGAAGTCGTCGTGATCGACGTGCGGCCGCAGGAAGAATACGAGGCCGGCCATCTTCCGTTCGCGCGGTCGATGCCCGTGGCCGAACTGGAGCAACGGCTCTCGGAGCTTCCGCGCCGGCAAGCGATCGTCGCCTACTGTCGCGGGCCTTTCTGCATGCTGTCGGACGAAGCGCTGAAGCTGCTGCGCGCGCGCGGCTACAAGGTCACCAAGATTCTCGATGGCGTGAGCGAGTGGCAGGCAGCTGGCTTGCCACTGGCGAAGTAGCACAAAGGAGGAACCCCCATGTTCTTCAAGCAACTCGCTGCCAGGGACGCCTCGCTTTCCTACTTGTTCGGGTGCATTGGGCACAGGAAGGCCATTGCCGTGGACGTGGTTTCCGGCGATGAATCCTGGTTCGTCGAAGAGGCTGCGGCGCTGGGGGTGACCATCGGCTACGTTGTGGATACGCATCTGCACGCAGACCACTACTCCGGTGGGCGGGCGCTCGCCGCACAGGTTGGAGCGCCGTACTGCCTGCATGAAGCGGCGCGCGAAGTGGTGGGATTCTCCTTCGAGCCGCTGCGCGATGACCAGAAGCTGGACATCGGCAATGTGCAGGTCAAGGTCCTGCACACGCCTGGCCACACGCTAGAGAGCGTGTGCCTGCTGGTCAAGGATCTGCGCCGCGGCGATGCGCCTTGGTTCGTGGTGACGGGAGACACGCTGTTCGTCGGCGCCGTGGGTCGGCCAGACCTGGCGGGGCGCGAAGCCGAGATGGCCGGCATGCTGTACGACAGTCTGCACGGCAAGCTGCTGAAGTTGCCGCCGGAGCTCGAGCTGTTTCCGGCACACCAGGCGGGTAGCGCCTGCGGCGTCGGTCTTTCCGGCAAGCCGTCCTCCACGATCGGATTCGAGAAGCGCTGCAACGCGCTCCTGTCCCTTAGCCGGGAGGCGTTCGTCGCCGCGCTGACTGCCGGGGTTCCGCCGCGGCCTGTCGGCATGGGTGCGATCCTGGCCGCCAATACCGCGGCCTGAAGCGATGCAGTTGCAGCACGGAATCCGGCCCAATGCCAGCCAGTTCATCCACCTGCTGCTGCAGGTGCTGCTGGTGGGCCTCACCATCGGGATGATGCGCACCGTGGTGCCCGTGATAGCCGAGGCCGAATACGGCGTGCCGCGCAACTCCTTCCTGCTGCTCTGCGCCTTCGTGTTCGCCTTCGGGGTGGTCAAGGGCACCCTTAACTTCGTTGCAGGACGCCTTTCCGAACGCATGGGACGCAAGAAGGTTCTGCTGATGGGCTGGCTGGTGGCCTTGCCGATCCCGGTCATCGTGTGGCTGGCCCCGAGCTGGAATTGGATCGTGCTGGCCACCGTTCTTCTGGGTTTCAACCAGGGCTTCTGCTGGTCGATGGCGCAGACCGCCAAGCTGGACATCACACGCGCCGACGAGCGCGGGCTGACGCTCGGGCTCAATGAGTTCGCGGGCTACGCCGGCGTCGCCGCAGCCGGGATTGTGACGGCCTACATGGCCGCGTGGCTGGGTCCACGCGCCGGACTCCTGGTCTTCGGCTTGGCGGTGATCGGCGTCGCGCTTGTGCTGACCCTGTTCGGCGTGCGCGAAACGCTGCCGTGGGCACACGCCGAGATCGCCGCGCACCACGGTGTGGATCCCAACCGGCCCACACCGCGCTACAACACAAGTGTCTCGGTGCAGCCGACCACCCGCGAGTTGTTTGCGCTGGTCTCTTGGCGCGATCGGCGCCTGGCCGCCTTGAGCCAGGCTGGTCTTGTCGAGAAGTTCGTCGATGCGCTGGTCTGGGTCTTCTATCCGGTATACCTGTCCCAGCGTGGTCTGACGCTGCCCGAGGTGGGCTGGGTCATCGGCGTGTACGGCTTCGTCTGGGGAGGCTCGCAGTTATTCACCGGGCGGCTGTCCGACCGGATCGGCAGGCACATGCCCAATGTCTGGGGAATGTGGCTGTGCGGCGCCGGCGTCGCGTTGATGCTGCTGGGTACGGGGGTCGCATGGTGGTCCATGTCGGCGGCCATCACCGGTTTCGGGATGGCGTTGCTGTACCCCAATCTTTCCGCCGCTGTTGCAGACATCTCCCATCCCTCGTGGCGTGGGACTGCCATCGGCATTTACCGCTTCTGGCGCGACCTCGGCTACGGGATCGGCGCCCTTGGCTTGGGACTGGCTGCGCACTTCAGCGGCGCCATGGATGCGGCCTTTGTCTTCGTCGCGGTCTCCATGGGTATCTCAGGCCTGCTCCTTCAACTTCTCGGCGAAGAAACCCACCCTCGGCTCAACCCTGCGCTGGCGCCACAGTGACGTCGCCGGCCTCCTGTTCGCCCATCCCGCGGATCAGGTCCTGCAAACGCTGGCGGTACTCAGGATGCTCTGTACCGCACCACCGGTCCCACCACGTGAAGTACAGCCCGTAGTTGTGCCGGCCATAGGCATGGTGCATTTCATGGTGTAGCGTGGTGGTGAGCCACCGGCCCCACCAGCCGGCCAGCCAGTTGCGCGGCAGCAGTTCCGCGCCGCTGTGGCCCATGACGTTGCGCAGGACCATCCAAACCATCCACAGGAATACGACGGCCTGATGGGCAGGTATGACGAGCAGTACCACAGGCAAATAGAGCGCCTGCACCAGGGCCTCCGTTGCCGAGAACGAGTAGGCGGTCCAGGGCGTGGGCGCTACAGACAGGTGGTGCGTCCGGTGCGACCAATCGAAGAGGTGCGGGCGGTGTAGCAGCCGGTGCGTCCAGTAGAACCAGGCATCGTGCAGCACGATGAAGACGAAGAAGCTTGCCCCCAGCCAGGCCCAGCCATACTGGTCCGCCTCGAAGTAAAGCCTGCTGAGACCGAGGTGGCAGCCCACCCAGACACCGGTGCCGACAAGCGAGAAGATGAGCACCGTGCGCATCGAACGGGCGAATTCGAGCTGCTTCTGCCCGTCCGCCAGCGCGCGGATTCGCACCAGGCGACGGCGCAGCCATCCGGCCGAGGCCAGGTCCAGGATCGCGACAATCGCCGCCACGCCGACCACGTAGCGCATCAGGTCCATAAACCAGATGAAAGGCCAGGCAGTCGCCGCGGTGAAAACCAGCTCATTGAAACAAGTCATGGGGTGTTTCCGGTGGGTTGAAGTGCCGTCAATCTAGGAAATCAGTCCGGCGCCGTCTCGCCGGAACCTGCGGATGCTTGCCGTTTCCTGCAAAAGGCCTGAAATTGAGGCTTTCGGCGAGATGCCGCCATCGCCAGGCCGCAGAATTCCCATCGTGACAACGCCCCTTGACGTCCTCCTTCGTATTGCCGGTGTGGCGATCGCGTTGGTATTCCTGCTGGTCGTCGCCGTCCGCGGCGGCTGGCGCCAGCGCACCGACTTGCTGCTGGTGGTCGCGTGCGCGGCCGCGTATTTGGTGTGCTCGGCCCCGACCCGGCCTTGTTGCGGCACGCCGGTCGCGCTGCCGCTCCTTCTGGGAGCGATCACCTTCCCCTTCGCGCTCTGGCGGCTGGCCCGGGTGGTGCTGGACGACGAGCGACGCATCGCGCCCGTCGCATGGGCGGGCCTGCTGATCCTGCTGGGGAGCGGATGGCTGGCGGCCAGCGACTATCTTGAGATCCCCACTTCCGCGCGCATGGCCGCCGCCGTGCTGAACAAGCTGGCGGGGTTTGGTTTTCTGGGCGCCGCGTTGTATCGGGCATGGAGCAGCTGGGACGGGGACCTCGTGGAGCCACGGCGCAAGCTCCGGTGGGCTCTGATCGCCTATTTGGGCGCATATGGCCTGATGATCATGCTGGCCGAGGTGTACCTGCTCGGTGAGCGACCACCGGCATGGCTCGATCTGGCCAATGCCGCGGCGATCGACCTGACCATGCTCGCCACGCTCCTCTTCCTGGTTCAGCCACGTCACGCGGCGATGGACACGCTGTTCGCGCCCAAGTCGCCTGAACCGCCGCCGGCGCCAAGTACTCCCAAGCCCGAACCCGCTGACGAGCCGCTTCTTGAGCGGCTTCATCAGTTGATTGACGGCCAGAAGCTCTACCGCGAGCCTGACCTGTCGGTGGACAGCTTGGCCAAGCGCGTTGCTGTTCCTGAGTATGTATTGCGCCGGCTCATTCACGAGCGGCTGGGTTATCGCAACTTCGCGGCCTACGTCAATGAGTTCCGGCTGCAGGAAGTCGCTGGGCGGCTATCCGATCCGAAACTCGCACGGCGGCCGATCCTGACGCTGGCCCTGGAGGCAGGCTTCGGCTCCATCGGCCCGTTCAACCGGGCATTTCGCGATCGCTACGGAGTCACGCCCACAGCATTCCGGGTTGCCGCAATGGGCGGAAGCCGCGCGCTGGACGAGGGCTCGACGCAAACTCCCGCCGGCGCAGCTTCGTCGTGACGCGCTGGCGTCGTCAGACCTTGTCGGCACGCAGCGAAATGCTCTTCACGCCGAACTTCTTCGTTGCGCCCTGCGCGTTGTCGGAGAGGAAGCGGTACTCGTCGTTGACCTGCTCGGCCACGATTCGCAGACCGGCAGTCTCGATGGCGTCCTTGTAGCGGCCGGCCTGCCAGGCACCGCCGATGCAGGCGGCCCACAGTGTGGTGTTGCAGGTGATGTTCTCCGGCAACTGCACGTCGGTCACGATGTCCGCCAGGGCCAGCTTGCCGCCTGGGCGCAGCAGGCGAGCGATCTCGCGGAACACCTGTGGCTTGTCGACGGCCAGGTTGATCACGCCATTGCTGATGACGACATCGAAGCTTCCGTCCTCGAACGGCGCGGCGTCGATGTAGCCCTTCACGTAGGTCAGGTTGCGCACGCCTTGGCGCTGCCGCAGAGTCTCTGCCTTGGCGCGCTGCGAGTCCGTCATGTCCAGGCCGATCACGGTGCCGGAAGGCCCCGCCAGCACGCTCGCGACGAAAGTATCCATGCCCGAACCGCTGCCCAGGTCGAGGATGCGCGCGCCTTCGAGGTCGTCGAGCAGGTGGAAGTAGTAGCCGACTCCGGCGAAGGAATCGATGGATTCGGCCGGGACCTTGTCGAGATCGGCCGGCCGGTAACCCAGCCGTTCAGCCATGGCCCGTCCCATCTCGAAATGAAATTCACCGTGCGGATGCTCGGCGACATCCTTGTACATCGCCTTGACCTTGCCCTCGAGCTCGGCGCGATCGACTTGTGCGGCCATGATCGTCTCCTGGGATGAGGGTGTCAGAAGCTCAGGCTCGCGGCGCCGCGCAGCAGACGTTCGTGGATCACGCTCGCCCCCGCGATGGTCACGCCTTCGACAAAGTCGGGCTGCTCGTAGCCGCGGGCCTTCACGCACGGCGTACAGGCGTAGAGGGCGCCGCCGCGCGCCACGAAGTCGCGAACCAGTTGGGCCAGCGGATCGAGCGGCTTGACGTGCGTGGTGTCCGCAGCCTTCTTGCGCACGAGGTCTACGCCGGCGCTGGTCAGGAAGACCGCGACTTTCAGCCCGTTGGTGATTCCGCCGTTGGCGATGGTGAAACCCACCGAGGACATTTCGTGGTCGATGCCGTGCGTGATGAGCACGACCAGTTCTCTGCTTTCGTCTGCCATTGCATTGCTCCTTGAGGAATGGAGTGACTCGTACAGCGAAAGGCGTGCCAACCTGTTCAAACTAGCGTCTCTCCTCTGAAACCGTGCCAGTGGTCATGCGAAAGCGACGCCTCGGCCATGCGCAAAATCGCATGGCCCATGTCTCTTTGGATATGACGAATCTGCTGGCGCCGAGCAGCCGTAGTCATTAGACTTTGATCGAGGTGACCATGGATACAGTCCGAGAATTGCAGTTCGGTCCCGGCATGCGCGCCGAGCGCCTGACTGAGGCGGCATTTCTCGTTGCCGCGATCTTCACGCAGGACGCGCGTTTCGCGTACGTCACGTTCATGCTCACGCTGCTGCAGGTCGTGTCACCGCAGTGGGCGCCGGTCGCGCAGATCGTTGCGCGGTTCGCACGTTTTCGCGGCCAGCATCGCATCGGCGACATGTACTTCGACCTGGGCGGGAGCCGCGGCGCCTGCGCCATTTCGGTGGTGGTGCAAGGCGTCTGTCTCGCGCTGATCGCGGCCGGTTTTCCGATCACCGGGTTCGTGCTGCTGACCGTGCCGACAGCCTCGTTCCTGATCGCGCCGACATTGGGTTTCTGCGCGGGCTGCTGGTTCTACGTGCTCGGGCGCGACTGGCTCGGCCGCCGCGGCTGGCTGAAAGGAGGTTTCGATGACCACCATGACATCGCCGTCGACGGCGAAGAGCCCCGCCATCAACCTGAACTGCGTCCTACGGCGCAACGTTGAGACGCAGCCCTACGGCCGCTGCAGCGTTTGCACGCTCGAGCTCAAGCAATGCCATGCCTGGCAATCCAACGGATGGAGTTTTGCGCTCGTGGCGCTCGCACTGTCCCTGACCCTGATGCCTTCCGGCTGGCCGCAACGATTGATTGCTCTGGCGCTGCTGGGCGTGATCGTTTGGCAGGGCCTTGCCAACCACAAGCGCACCGACGACCTGATCTTCGGCCAGCACAAGCTGATGGCCTTGACGCAGGAGCTGCGCGGCAAGCAACTCGTGATCGAGAGCCAGAACGAAACGCTCGCCGCGCAAGTCGATGCGCGCACGGCGGAACTGCGCGAGTCGAACATGCGCCTGGCCGCCGCCAACCTGGAACTGCTGGAACTGGACAAACTGCGGTCGGCCGTGCTGTCGAACGTGTCGCACGAGCTGCGCACGCCACTCACCGGCATCCTCGGCTCGGCACAGAACCTGCGCGACGGCCTGGCCGGCGGCCTCACGACAGCCCAGCAGGAATACGTGGGCATGATCGAGAAAGACAGCGGCCGCTTGATTCGCGTCGTCAATGAGTTGCTGGAGTGGGGAAGATTGCAGTCCGGCCATATCGAACTGCACCGCTCTCCCGTGCCGCTGCAGCCGATGCTGGCCGAAGTTGCCATGCTGCTGCGGCCTGTGGCGGACCGCAAAGGCGTCCGCCTATCTGTGCCCGATGGTGAATCGACAGTGCGGGTTCAGGCCGACGCGGACAAGCTCAAGCAAATCGTCATCAACCTGGTGGACAACGCCGTGAAGTTCAGCCCTCCCGATTCCGGTGTCGATGTGCGGGTCGAGACGAACCGGCAAGGCGTCAAGATCATGGTGGAGGACCAAGGACCGGGCGTGCCGCCCGAGGACCGTCCTCACCTCTTTGAACGCTTCTACCGTGGCCACGGCGCCCACACGGCGGCTGGCAGTGGCCTGGGACTGGCAATCGCCAAGAACCTGGCCCGATTGCATGGCGGTGACATCACGCTGCAATCCGGCACGGGGCAGGGAAGCGTCTTTGTCCTGAGCCTGCCGGTGGAGGCTGAGGAATGAACCGCATCGTCGTCGCCGACGATGACCCGGGCATCGCGCGCATCCTCAGCGACCGGCTCCGGGACGCGGGCCATGAGGTCGATGTCGCGCGCGACGGTGTTGAAGCCTTGCGCCTGGCCGAAGGCGCCGACCTGCTGCTGCTGGACCTGGAGATGCCGCGCATGGATGGCTTGACCGTGCTGGACAGCCTTCGGAGCCTGCCAGCGGCGCCCCTGGTCATCGTCATCACGGCGCATGGCGACATGGCCAAGGCCGTGCGTGCGATGCGCGCCGGCGCCTACGACTTCATCGCCAAGCCGTTTGACTCCACCACCATCCAGCTCGTGGTGCAGCGGGCGTTGGAGACGCGGCGGCTGAAGGCGCACGTGCACAGTTTGCGCAGCGAGCTCGGGCGCAAGCACTTGTGGGTGCGTGGCGGCGATCCCGGGATGGCGAGGATCGCCGACACGGTCGAGCGCGTGGCGCCGAGCAATGCGACCGTGCTGCTGTTGGGTGAGACGGGCACTGGCAAGGAGGTGATCGCTCGCGCCCTGCACTTGCAAAGCAACCGTGGCGACCAGCCGTTCCTGGCCGTCAATTGCGCCCTGCTCAAGGGCGAGCTCCTGGAGAGCGAGCTGTTCGGGCACGAGAAGGGAGCCTTCACCGGAGCCGACCGCGCACGCGCGGGCCGTGTGGAGACAGCGCGCGGCGGCACCTTGTTCCTCGACGAGATCGGTGAAATGTCGCCGCCGCTGCAGGCGAAGCTTTTGCGACTGTTGCAGGAGAAGGAGTACGAGCGCCTGGGCAGCGACCGCACGCTCAAGGCCGATGTCCGGGTCATCGCCGCGACGCACCGGGATCTGGGCACCGCGATTCGCGAAGGCAGCTTCCGCGAGGACCTGTACTACCGCCTGAAAGTCATCAGCATCCGGATTCCACCGTTGCGCGAGCGGGTAGGGGACATCTTGCCGCTGGCCGAATGGCTGCTGGAGCAACATGCCGCAGAGGCGGGGCGGGCGACCCCGAAGCTAACGGAGGAAGTGGGCCAAGCGGTGCTCCGCTACGGCTGGCCGGGCAACGTGCGCGAACTGTCGAACGCGATGCAGCGATGTGCTCTGCTGGCCGGCGACACGGTCTCGCTGTTCGATTTGTCAGAGGAGTTGGTCGGCGGGGTGTTCAGCGACGCCACACCCGTAACCAGCACCGAGGAGCTGTTCGAACTGCCGTACAACGAGGCGGTCACGGCGGCACGCCGGCTGATCGTGCAGCGTGCGCTTGAGCGCTCGGGAGGCCACCAGACGCATGCGGCCGAGAAGCTTGGGGTCACACAACCCTATCTCTCGCGGTTGGCGAAGCAGCTTGGATTGAGGCGAGATGAGCCTTAGGAACGGCCGAGCAAGTGCGCGAATTTTGCGCGACTCGTGCCAGC
>DATILI010000050.1:0-2816 GCA_035476635.1 Burkholderiaceae bacterium
CCATGGCTTGCCAGGAAGTCGCGCTGCCCCTGCGTTTCCACGCCCTCGGCGATGACCGACAAACCCAGGCTCGCGGCCAGCGCGATGACGGTGCGGGCAATCGCCGCATCGTTGGCGTCGGTCAACACATCGCGCACGAACGATTGGTCGATCTTGAGCTGGTCCAGCGGCAGCAGCTTGAGGTAGGACAGCGACGAATAGCCGGTGCCGAAGTCGTCCAGCGAAAAGCCCAGGCCATGGACCTTGAGCTTGGCCATCTTGGCCACGGTGTCGTTGACGTCGTCGACCAGCAGCGATTCGGTCAACTCGAGCTTGAGCCGCTTCGGGTTGGCGCCGATGCGCTTGATGGTGTTGACCACCGCATCGACAAAATTGCCCTGACGAAACTGGTGCACGCTGACGTTGACGGCCAGGCTCAGCTGCGCCGTGCGGGGCGCCTGCGACCACGCGACCAGTTGCGCGCAGGCCTCTTCCAATATCTGCTGGCCCATCGGCACGATCAAGCCGGTCTCCTCGGCCAGGCCGATGAATTCCAGCGGCGAGACCATGCCGCGGCGCGGGTGCTGCCAGCGCACCAGGGCTTCGGCGCCGATGACATCGCCCTGTTCGTCGACCTGCGGTTGCAGGTACAGCAGGAACTGGTTCTCACGCACCGCCGCGCGCAGGTCGGTCTCCAGTTCAGCGCGGGCCGTGACGGCCGCCTGCATGTCCGGATTGAAAAAGCGCAAGGCGTTGCGGCCGGCTGCCTTGGCCTGGTACATCGCCAAGTCGGCGCGCTTGAGCAGTTCTTCGGCGCTGCGGTCCTCGTCGCCGAACAAGGTGACGCCGATACTGGCCGAGCTGCGGAATTCCTTGCCAGCCAGCATGCAGGGCTGCTCGAGCACCTTGAGGACCTTCTCGCCCACGCTCAAGACCTGGCCGCCGGCCTCGTTCGGGTCCGGGTGGAGGTCTTCGAGCATGACCACGAACTCGTCGCCGCCCAGCCGCGCGGCCGTGTCGACCTCGCGCAGGCAAGCGGTGAGGCGGCGCGACACTTCCTGCAGGAGCAGGTCGCCGGTTTCGTGGCCCATGGTGTCGTTCAGGTTCTTGAAGTTGTCCAGGTCCAGGTAGAGCAGGGCGCCGCAGCGCCCGGTGCGCGCGCAAACCACCAGGGCGCGCTGCAGCCGCTCCAGCAGCAGGCGGCGATTCGGCTGGCCGGTCAACGGGTCGTAGAACGCCAGCTGCCGGATGCGCTGCTCGGCCTCCTTGCGCTGCGAGATGTCGGTATAGCTGGCGCGCACCAGGCGCTTGGTGGCATGCGGCAGCCGCACCAGGCGCACCTCGCAAGGCAGCTCCCGGCCGTCAGCCGTGCGCACCATCCGTTCCGCCACCACCTGCACGCCGCTCAAGGCGCGGTCGACGTTGTCCTGGATGCTCCTGGCCGCTTCCTGCCCATCGGGTTGCTCCGTGCCGTAGAGCCGTTCCGGGCCGCCTTGCAGCAGGGCTTCGCGCGTGTAGCCGAACATGCGCTCGGCGTTCGGGTTGGCGTCGACGAAAACGCCGTGGTCCGCGTCCTGTACCAGGATGGCTTCGGGCGCGTGTTCCACCAGGGTACGAAAACGCTCCTCGCTGACGCGCAGATGCCGTTCAGCGTCGCGCCGGCGCCAGCGCTGGAACAGCAGCCCGGCAACCAGCGTGCTCAAGGCCAGGATCGCCGCCAGCGAGCTTACGACATAGGCCTTGTACTCGCCCCACAATGAAGGCGGCTGGTTGATGTAGATGGTGCCGGCCGGCAGGGCGCCCATGTCGGCGCGCCAACGCTTGAGCTGGACCCAGTCGAACAGGGGCACGCTGGTGATCTGCATGGCGTTGGCCGCATCGCCCGGCCGGGCGTCGCCGCGCAGCAGGAGCAGCGCGTGGCGGGCCGCCGCCGCCGCCAGGTCCGAGATCCGCATCACCATGCCGCCGATGCTGCCGTGGCCGACCGTGATGTCGATGAACGAAAACACGGGTGCGTTGGCCGAGTTGGCGATGCGCGTGCTGCTTTCCAACGGAACATACACGCGGCCAGCCGCGTCGCGGATGATGCCGATGCCCAGCACGACGGTATTCGCAGGCAAGCGCGAGAGTTGTTGCTCGGCTTGCTCCAGAGTCAGGTCATGCGTGTCCTCCATTTCAACCCGGCCTTTCAGGTCTGCCAGTGCGCCGTAGATGTGTTGCAGGCGCGACTGTTCCTGTTCGCTCGATCCGATCAGGATGACCAGGCGCTGCGTCCTGGGGAAAAGCTCCAGGGCCCGCTGTGCCGTGCCGCGGTAGTCAAACGCACGCGTCTGGAGCACGAGCGCGCGGCCACCGGCATCGGCGTCGGGCGGCACCGTGGCGTCGGTCGCGATCGCGGTGACACCCGGCGCCACGCCCTTGCCTTCACCCACCAGGAAGCTCAATGCGGGTTGCTGCACCGTGACCACCAGATCGATGGGCAGGGATGCGTATTTCTTGCGAAGAAAGTCGGCGAGCTGGCGCCGCACCTGGGCGTCGCGATTTTGCTCCATGGCCAGGTACTCGACATAGATGTCGGCGCGCCGCACACCGCCCGCATGTAGCCCTTCGAGCACCTCGGTGACATATTGGTCGATGCCGCGGTTTCCAACGCCGGACGAAGCCAGGATGAGAACCCGTTTTTCCAGGGGAGTAGCGACTGTCGCAACGCCTTGTGCAAGCAACTGCGCCGGGCCAAGGCAGGCGAGCATGGCGAGCATCCATGCCGGCAGGAAGCGGCGCAATACAGGCGGCAACGCAACACAGGCGGTGTGCATGCCGCAAGCATAGCGCCTGGC
>DATILI010000051.1:0-4228 GCA_035476635.1 Burkholderiaceae bacterium
GCGCGCCGATGCGCACCGCGTCTACCAATCGCTCGGCTTTGATGGCGATGCCGAGCGCGGCTTCGTGGTCAAGCCTGGCACGGCACTCAACTGATCGCTCACATCCTTCACACCATGATCATCGTCCACCACCTGAACAATTCCCGCTCGCAGCGCGTCCTGTGGCTGCTTGAAGAACTGGGCCTGGCCTACGACATCAAGCACTACCAGCGCGACCCCGAGACCATGCTGGCGCCGGCCTCGCTGCGTGCCGTGCATCCACTGGGCAAGTCGCCCGTCATCAGCGACGGCGATGCCACGCTTGCCGAATCGGGCGCGATTGTGGAATACCTGATCGAGCGCTACGGCCAGGGCCAGCTGTCCCCGGCCGTGGGCACGCCGGCACATCTGCGCTACCGCTACTGGTTGCACTACGCCGAAGGTTCGGCCATGCCGCCTTTGCTGCTCAAGCTGGTGTTCGACCAGATCGAAAAAGCGCGCATGCCCTTCCTCGTCAAGCCGATTGCACGCGGCATCGCGGCCAAGGTCAAGAAGGCCTTCATTGCGCCGCAACTGCGCCAGCACCTGGACTACCTCGAAGGCGAACTCGGCAAGCACCCCTGGTTTGCCGGCGATGCGTTCAGCGGCGCCGACATCCAGATGAGCTTTCCGCTCGAAGCGGCTGCAGCGCGCGGTGGCCTGAATGAGAGCCGGCCGAAGCTGATGGACTTCTTGCAGCGCATTCATGCCCGGCCGGCGTACCAGCGTGCGCTGGAGCGCGGTGGGGCGTATGAAATCGTGGGTTGACGGGGGTTCGGATGGGCGTTCCGATGTGGGCGCGGGATCAGGCCGGTGGGGCGCTGCGCTTCGCAAAATGCGATGTCTACGCTATCCTCGCCTGCTACTTCTGGAGATGACTGAATGACCCCAACGCTGAGCCTCGAAAATCCAGTTTTCTGGACCTACGCACTGGCGGCTTCGATCATGCTGTTGAAGCTACTGCTTCAGCCATGGATGACCGTCGCACGAATGATGAAAGTAGGCGGTGGCTTCCGCAATCCGGAAGATGCGAAGAAGAGCCCCATGAACCCTACCCCAAGCCTTAGGCAGTTGGAGCCCAACGACTATGTCGAGAGATCTCGTCGACTGAATCTCAATGACTTGGAGAGCATTCCGGCGTTCCTGGTCGGCGGACTCATCTTTGTGCTATCTGCTCCGCCTTTGCTTTTGGCACAAGTACTAATCTGGGGATACGTCGTCTCTCGAGCCGCGCACTTCCTGGCGTACGCAACAGCACAACTGCACGACATCCGCGCAACCTTCTGGAGCCTGAGCTCAATCGCAGTGCTTGCCATGGTTGGATACTCGATTGCGCAGATGCTATCCAAATAAGGTCGTGTCGGCCCGAACATGAACCGCGGGTTACTGCCACGGCCGCCGCCCACCCTACCCCGCCCCATGGCACTTCTTGAACTTCTTCCCACTCCCGCACCAGCAAGGATCGTTGCGCCCCGGCGTGGCTTCCTTGCGTACCGTCTCTACCCTGGGCCCGATGCTGCGCCAGATCTCATGCAGGTCGTAGACCGCCCATAGCGCTTCGCCAAAAGCATTGAGCCGCGCTTCACTGACGCTGGGCGGGCCATCGTCGCTAAAGGGGGATAGCGTGGGCGGGTCGGTATCGTCTTCGGTCATTGCCACCACGGCCTGCAGGCTGGCGTCCAGCCATTTGGCGGCGTCCTTGTCGCGCGGCGCGGCCCACTCTTCGGGCCAGTTCTCCACCGCGAACATGAAGCCCAGGGCCCAGACCTGCGCGAACGAGGGGAGTAACTCGCCCTCCAGGTCCGCGCGCTCTTCGGCGGAAAGCGCTGCAACGGCGCCGCGCACATCCGTGACCTCGGGGTGGTAGGCGCGCTCGTCGTCGAGCGTTTCGACTTCGGTGGCTAGTGCCGCCTTCACTTCCTGCAAGCGCTGGGTCCACAGTTGCATGAAGCGCTGGCGTTGCGCCACATTGGCGAAGGCGCCACCGTCGGCCAGATCGCCATCCTCAGCTTCTTCTTCCGATGCCGAGGCGCCCAGCAGCATGGGCAGGTATTCGTCCACGGGAATGCTGCGGCGGCAGCACACCAGCGCGGCCATGAAGCCTTCACAAAACTCCCACTGCGGAGTTTCGTCCTCGCGGGTGCGCAGGTCGTCGAGGATCTGGTCGAGTTCGTCGAAGGCGGAGCCGTCGAGCATTGCGGCGGACGGTGCGCCAGGGGAAGGGGAAGTGCTCTGGTTCATGGTGCGGTGCGGGATGGTGGCGCTCTTATGATGCGCAGTGTAGCCGCGGCCAAATCCTGGCTGCGCGCGCACAGGCCGCCGGCTTGGCGAATCCGAAAAGGACCACGATGCTCGATCGACTCAACGCCCTGTACCCGGTGCGCTACACGGCGTTCGGCCTGTGCTTCTTCGGCTTCCTGCTGGCCCTGTTCAGCGTCGTGGCCTTTGGTGTCGGGCTCTCGCTGTTGCTGCTGTTCGCAGCGCTGATCGCCCTGGGCCTGTACGACCTGCGGCAGACCAAGCGTTCGGTGCTGCGCAACTACCCGGTGATCGGGCACCTGCGCTTCGTGCTCGAGTTCATCCGCCCCGAGATCCGGCAGTACTTCATCGAGAGCGACAACGAGGCGGCGCCGTTCTCGCGTGCGCAGCGCTCGCTGGTGTATGCCCGTGCCAAGGGCGAGCAAGACAAGCGGCCGTTCGGCACGCAACTGGATGTGAAGGGAAATGGCTATGAGTGGATCAACCATTCCATGGCACCCAGCACGGTGGCCTCGCACGACTTTCGCATCACCATCGGCGGGGCCGACTGCACGCAACCGTACGAGGCCAGTGTCTTCAACATTTCCGCGATGAGCTTCGGCGCCTTGAGTGCCAACGCGATCCAGGCGCTGAACACGGGCGCCAAGCGCGGCGGCTTTGCGCACGACACCGGCGAAGGGTCGATCTCGGCGCACCATCGGAAGAACGGCGGCGACCTGATCTGGGAAATCGGCTCGGGCTACTTCGGCTGCCGCAATGACGACGGCAGCTTCAACGAAGAGCGCTTTGCGGCCAATGCCACCGAGGGCCAGGTCAAGATGATCGAGCTCAAGCTGAGCCAGGGCGCCAAGCCCGGCCATGGCGGTGTACTGCCGGGCGCCAAGGTGACACCGGAGATTGCGGCGGCGCGCGGTGTGCCAGTGGGTGTGGACTGCGTCTCGCCCGCGTCGCACAGCGCATTCACGACGCCGATCGAGATGATGCGGTTCATCGCGCGGCTGCGCGAACTCTCCGGCGGCAAGCCCACCGGATTCAAGTTCTGCATGGGCCACCCCTGGGAATGGTTCGCCATCGTCAAGGCCATGCTGGAGACCAGCATCACGCCGGACTTCATCGTGGTGGACGGCGCCGAAGGCGGCACCGGTGCGGCGCCACTCGAATTCACGGACCACGTGGGCGCGCCCCTGCAAGAGGGCCTGCTGCTGGT
Source organism: Burkholderiaceae bacterium (assembly GCA_035476635.1). Classification (GTDB taxonomy): domain Bacteria; phylum Pseudomonadota; class Gammaproteobacteria; order Burkholderiales; family Burkholderiaceae_C; genus DATILI01. The sequence goes on from DATILI010000051.1 coordinate 3,485, forward strand.
GCACAACACGCTGACGGGCGTGAACCTGCGCGATCGCATCAAGCTGGGCTGCGCGGGCAAGGTCGTCAGCGCCTTCGATATCGCACGCGCCATGGCGCTGGGCGCCGACTGGTGCAACAGCGCCCGCGGCTTCATGTTCGCCCTGGGCTGCCTGCAGGCGCAAACCTGCCACACCGGCCACTGCCCGACGGGCGTGACAACGCAAGACCCCATCCGCCAGCGTGCGTTGGTGGTGCCCGACAAGGCCGAGCGTGTGCTGAGCTTTCATCAGCAGACCTTGAAGGCCCTGAAGGAACTCGTGCAGGCGGCCGGCCTGAAACATCCGAACGACATCACCGCCCACCACATCGTGCGCCGCGTGGACGGAAACGAAGTGCGCCTGCTGGCCAACCTGGTGCCGCAGGTGAAGGCGGGCATGCTGCTGGACGCCGACATCAGCGCGCAGCACAACGTATTCAGGTACTACTGGTCGAAGGCGCGGGCAGATCGCTTCGCGTTGTAGAAAAAGCGGCGCGCGCACTGACGGAAAGCGTGGCAAGGCGCTTTTGCATGCACAGCACGGCCCGGTCTTTGCTCAGCAGTGTCGCGCGGTGCGCCACGGCGAGGTCGATGAACTTCTGGTCGTCGGCGTCCTTGCAGGTCGGGCCGGCTTTCGGGGGGGCGTCCAGCAGCCGCGCATGGCTATCGAATGCCGCCAGCACATCGGCGGCGGCCAGGCCACGGAATGCCAGGCGCGGCGCGATC
>DATILI010000052.1:0-6326 GCA_035476635.1 Burkholderiaceae bacterium
TGGGGGCGGCGAGCACGGCGATCATTGCCGCAAGGGCGATTTGAAAAAGTCGCATAGGTTTGTTTCTCATTTGGCGGCCGGGAATTCCGTGACGTAGGGGTCCTTGTTGAACAGAAAGATGACGCATGGTGTCTTGGACACGCAGGCGTCCGCGTGCAACTGCGTATGCACCTGCGTCCAGTAGGCGCCCGGCTGCAGAGTGACCCCGTTGCCCTCGCCGGTGGAGGGGACCCAGTGCTTCCAGGTCCCGCGCACGACGATGGCGCGGTAGTCGGCGGTGTGCGAATGCACCCCGCTCTTGAAGCCCGGCGGCGTGGTGAGCAAGGTGCCTGCCTCGCCCTTGACGCGGTCGCCCCACAAGGCCGCAAGTTGCACGGGGAACCGCGGCGATTCGCGGTACCAGGCCGTCTTCTCCGTGGGTACGTACTCGTTCTTCAGGTCCTGTGTCCACCCGTTGGGGATGGCCAAAACCAGCGGAAGGATGGCGAGCGTCTTTCTGATCTTTCTGATCTGCATGCAGACTCCTGTTGTGATCCAGGAATGGTGCCGATTCGCATCAGGGGAGTCGCACACAATCGGCCAAACAAGCACAATCGGCCAAAGACTCATTGCAATGAACAACGACCATGGCAAGCACGTTTAGCTCCGTCCACCTCCAGCCGGCCGGGCTGTGCGATGCGCAGGCTCGGGTGAATCACGGGATTTCGCTGCACATTGGCACGACGGCCGCCGCGACCTGCCTGGACATGCCGGGTAGGCCCCGGTTCCATCGAAGGTTCGGCGGCATGAACATCGTGCCGGCTGGTTTTCAGAGCCGCTGGGACATCGAGCAACCCATCGAGATGCTGTGCCTGAGGTTGCCCACGACGACATTGGCGGCCGTGGCGCAGGGGATGGATCTGGACCCTTCGAGAGTCCTGCTCCAACCGCACAGGCAGGTCCACGACGATCGCATCTCACAGGTGATGCGCGCGCTGCACACGGAGCGCATGGAAGGAATGCCGCACGGAAAGTTCCTGGCGGAGAGCCTGGAGAACGCCCTCTGCGCTCGCCTGCTGCACGCGTACGCGTCGCGGAACCTCTTGCCGCGACGCGCGCGCGCACGGTTCAGTGATGAGGGCATGCGCAAACTCCTCGCGCACATCGATGACCACCTCGAAGATCCGGGCCTCACCCTGGCGGAGCTGGCGCAAGTGGCGGGAACCAGCATCTCCTATCTGAAGCTGGCGTTCAGGGATTCGGTCGGCCGGCCAGTGCACCGCTACATCGTCGAGCGTCGCCTGGGACGGGCAGTCGCCTTGCTGCAAAAAGGAAAACCGATCAGCGATGCCGCCGCGGAGGCGGGCTTTGCCCACGCCTCGCACCTGGCACTCTGGACCCGTCGCCTTTTGCAGCTCACGCCGCAGCAGATCCGCACTCGGTCGACCAATCCCCCCTGACCGCATTGCTAGCCCAGCTCGAGCGGCTGGGAGCCGATTGCCGCACAGTGTGCGCGGTAGTCAGCGACACGGTCGGCAGCCGCTATTCGGCGCAGCACGCTGTGATGCGGCCCGAGATATTCGACGGCGCCCTTGACTACCACGTGCACCAACAAGTCCTCGTCTCCGATGGCTTCCCACCAGTCCACGTTGCCGGCGGGCTCATGGATGTAGTCACCGGCTTGCACGACGCGGCCGTCGTTCAGGCGGCGCGCACCCGCTAACGTCAGCGCATGCACTTCGTCGGTGTGCCGGTGCAAGCCCAAGCGGACACCGGGCTTGAGCCGCATCAGCTCGACCCATCCTGAGCCGTCCGGGAGGAACTGAAGGGGAAGCGACCACTTGCCCTCGCCCTCCGGTATCCAGGAAGCTAGGCCGGCACGGCGCATGGCCGTGGCCACGATGACATTTGTGAGTTCCATGGAGGTAGCTTTCATTGGCCTGGATGCTGGTGGCGATATTCCTGGGTCTTGCCCCCGTAGCCGTGCCTTCTCGGTGATGCGCTCCGAAAGCTCGGCTGTGCGCTTGGCCGAGACCTTGACGTTGAGAATGGGCATGGTGCTTTCCTTTTGTGATTGGGTACCCAGACTTTAGAAAAAGCGCCTTTGCCTGGAAACGATCCGGCGCAATAATCGGTTTTGCTCCATACGCAAAGGCAAGTGCCGATGAGACATTTCCTGCCCGACCCTGCCGACTTGCATTGGCTTGTTCGCTCGCTCGACCTGGGCTCGTTCTCCGCCGCCGCGCGCGAGTTGGATGTGGCTGTTTCGGTCGTCACGCGTGGCGTGGGCCGCCTGGAGGCCGGCTATGGGGTCACCTTGCTGCGTCGCTCCACGCACGGGCTGTCGGCAACTCCCGAAGGCTACGACCTGGCACAGGAAGCACGTGCGGTGCTGGCCCAACTGGAAGATATTTCCGCCGCGCTCTCGAAGCAGCGAAATCGTGTCACCGGCACGCTGCGTCTTGCGTCGAGCCAGGAGATCTGCGAGCAACTGGTGGTGCCCTGCATGGCCCAGCTGCGGGCGCGGCATCCGGCGCTGCGGATTGAGCTGGTGGCTGAGGACCGTGTTGTTGACCTGGTGACAGAAGGCATCGACGTCGCCCTGCGCACGGCGGTCGGCAACAGCGAGTCGGTGGTCGCCCGCGCCCTGGGGTCGTTCACGCGGCGCCTGTATGCCTCGCCCGAATACTTGCGGGAACATGGCGAACCCGCCGACCCGCTGGAGCTGCACCGGCACCAAACGGTCACCCACACCGCGCAAGGACCGGCAGCGACCTGGACATTCCGCAAGGCGGGCAAGCCCCTGGAAATCACGATCAGGTCGCAGCTCGCCACCAGTACCTCGGCCCTTGCGCACCGTGCGTTGCTGGCCGGCGCGGGGATCGGCATGCTGTCGTCGCCTCTAGCGGCAGCGGACATGGCCAAAGGTCGCCTGGTGGAAGTTCTTGCGCCATTCGCGCCCACCGCGCAACACACCATGTTCGCCGTCTCTCTACCAAGCCGGCGCAACGCTGCCCGGGTGCGGGCGGTGATCGACTTTCTTCAGGAAACTGCCCGCCAGCAGTGGGCCTTGACTCTGGAGGTTCGCGGCTGATGCGCCTCGCGCATCAATAGCTCCAAAAAATGCACTTCCCGGCGCAGCAGACCTTTTGAACAATCAGAGCATGTTCAAGAACCCCGCTGACGAAGCAACGCTATGAAGACCCGAATCCCCTGTGTCCTGATGCGCGCCGGCACCTCGCGCGGACCCTTCTTTCTTCGGGAGTGGCTCCCCGATGGAGACGAGGCCAGGGACCAAGCGCTGATCGGGGCCATCGGCGCCTCTGATCCGCTGCAACTCGATGGCCTGGGCGGAGGCAGCACTCTCAACAGCAAGGTTGCGATCGTCTCGCGTTCGAGCCAACCCGATTGCGATCTCGACTACCTGTTCGCGCAGGTAGGCGTCGGCCAGCGCTCGGTGGATGTGCGGCCCAACTGCGGGAACATGCTGAGCGGTGTGGTGCCGTTCGCGATCGAACAAGGGTTGCTTGCTGCAGGCGCGGAAACCACCACAGCCCGGGTCTTCAACGTGAACACCAGTACGCGCATCGAGGTGACCGTGCGTACCCCGGGCGGGCAAATCACTTACGACGGAGACGCCGCTATCGACGGCGTTGCAGGAACGGCCGCGCCGGTGCTGCTCAATTTTCTCGACGCCTGGGGCGCCGTGACGGGCAAGCTGTTCCCGACAGGCCGCCGCATCGACGTTGTCAATGGCATCCAGATGACCTGCATCGACGCCGCGATGCCCCTGATGATCGTGCGCGCGCAAGACCTGGGCGTCACCGGGCGCGAGAAACCAGTAGCGCTGGACGCCAACCAGGCATTGCTCGACCGGCTGGAGGCTCTGCGCCTGCACGCAGGCGAGATGATGGGCTTGGGAGATGTCAGGAACAGCGTGATTCCCAAACCCGTCCTCGTGAGCGAAGGCGACGATCCCTTAAGCATTTCTTCCCGGTACTTCACGCCCCGCAAATGCCACTCCTCGCATGCCGTCACAGGCGCGATCGGTGTTGCCACCGCATTTGCACTGCCCGGCACCGTCGCCAGCGGAACCGGCTTCGGCCCCGGACGGCACCCGCTGGCCGTCCTTCATCCGGCTGGCCGGATTGAGATCGAGGTGGAGATCGAGGGGGCGGGCCAGGAAGCCCAGGTAACGCGTGCCTCGCTGGTGCGCACGGTGCGCAAGATCATGCAAGGCGAGCTGCACCTGCCCAGCTATGTCTTCTCGCGAAATTCGCGCGACTCCGGTCAGTCAGAGGCTCGGCCGTCGCCGCGCTCCATGGTGCGCCTGATCGTGCCCACGTCAGCGGGCGGAGCCAACGATGTCATCGCCCGCATCATCGCTCCCAAGCTTGCCGCCCTCCTTGGCAAGGAGGTAATTGTGGACAACCGGGCGGGTGCGAGCGGCACGGTCGCCAGTGAGTTCGTAGCGCGCGCGCCGGCCGATGGTTCCACGATCATGCTCGGGTACCTGGGCACGCACGCGATGAACCCGGCAATGCAGCGCCTGAACTACGATCCGCAGCGCGACTTCGCTCCTATTGGCGTGATTGGTGCTTCTCCGACACTTTTGGTGGTCAATCCGCGCGTGCCGGCGCGCGATGTCAGTGAGCTCGTCGCGCAGCTGCGCGAACAAGGCAATCGCTATGCATATGCTTCGGCCGGCGATGGCAGCCCACCGCATTTCGCCGCCGAACTGTTCAAGCTGGCAACCGGCACGTCGATGCCAGGCATTCCGCACAGCGGCGCCGCCCCGGCCATCGCCGACACAGCCAACGGCTTGGCCCAAGTCATGTTTCCCAGCCTTTTCACCGCGCAGCCCTTCATCAATACCGGAGCCCTGCGGGCATTGGCAGTGGCCGGGCCACGCCGAATCTCCGCCATGCCGGACTTGCCCACCTTTGCGGAGCTGGGGATTGGCGGTGTCGAGGTGACCCAGTGGTATGCACTTTTCGCGCCTGCTGGCACACCGCAGGACGTTGTCAGCCGCCTCAGTGAAGCACTGGCAGCTGTACTCGCCCAACCGGAGGTCATCGCCCGCATCGAGGCACATGGGGCTTCGGTCAAGCGAGGCAGCCCAGCCCAACTCGGCGAACTGGTCAGGGTCGAACTGGAGCGTTGGAGCCGCGTGGCGCGTTCCATCGGCCTCGCGCCAGACGACGCGGCGACGCAGCTGCCGGAAGAAGCGCTCGAGACCTGAAGATTGTGCGACATGCATCAGTTGTTCCGGTTTTTGCACTTCCGCGCATGCTGATGCCTGCGCACAATTTCTCCTCTACTACCAGGCACGCGAAGGATCAAGGATGACTGACGGCGAAGTGAACCTGCAAGACTGGGTGGGACGCACCGAGACCGTTCAAGACCTCATCACGGCAACGCCTTGTGCCGCCTTGGCCGCCACTCTCGACCGCCGGTCCGAACGCCCCGCTGCCGGCACTCCGCTGCCACCGCTATGGCACTGGCTCTATTTTCTGCCGCTGCACCGCCAGTCGGAAATCGGGCCCGACGGCCACGCCCATCGCGGCGGGTTCATGCCGCCGGTTTCACTGCCGCGCCGTATGTGGGCGGGCAGCCAGTTCGAGTTTCACTCACCCATCCGGGTAGGAGACGTCGTCCGACGCGTCTCGACCATCGCAGGCATAAGCGAGAAGACCGGGCGCACCGGCCCGCTGGTTTTCGTCAAGGTTCGCCACGAGGTCTTTTGCAACCAAGACGCCCGGCCAGCACTGACCGAATTCCATGACATCGTTTACCGGGAGCCGGCCAGGCCAGGCGAGGCTGCACCGCCGCCGCAGGCCGCGCCGCGCCCGTCCAGTTGGCACAGAGCCATCTCGCCCGATGACGTGCTCCTGTTCCGCTATTCGGCATTGACGTTCAACGGGCACCGCATCCACTACGACCGCAAGTACGTGACCGAGGTCGAGGGCTATCCAGGTCTGATCGTGCACGGCCCACTGATCGCGACGCTGCTGATGGATCTGCTGCGGCGTGAGCGCCCCGAGGCAACCGTCAACCGTTTTGAGTTTCGTGCCGTGCGGCCCACGTTTGACCTGAATCGGTTCAGCGTGCGCGGCGAACCCGCAGCGGACGGCAAGTTCGTTCACCTTTGGGCCGAAGACCACGAGGGTTGGTTGACGATGGACGCCACGGCCGAACTGGGAGAGGAGCAATGACCCCTCTGAAGGGCATCACCGTCGTGACGCTGGAGCACGCGATCGCCGCGCCGTTCGCCACCCGGCAGCTGGCCGATCTCGGCGCGCGCGTGATCAAGATAGAGCGGCCCGGCAGCGGTGACTTCGCGCGCG
>DATILI010000053.1:0-38551 GCA_035476635.1 Burkholderiaceae bacterium
GGCCAGGCCGATGTGCAAGGCGTGGCCGGCACCTGGAAGGACTTGACCGACTCGGTGAACTCCATGGGCTCCAATCTCACGGCGCAGGTGCGCAACATCGCGGACGTGACAACGGCCGTGGCGGCAGGCGACCTGTCCAAGAAGATCACGGTGGACGTGAAGGGCGAAATCCTGGACCTGAAGGACACCATCAACACCATGGTGGACCAGCTGCGGTCCTTCGCCTCCGAAGTGACGCGGGTGGCGCGCGAGGTGGGTACCGAAGGCAAGCTCGGCGGCCAGGCCAACGTGCAAGGCGTGGCCGGCACCTGGAAGGACTTGACCGACAACGTGAATTTCATGGCCGGCAACCTGACCAGCCAGGTGCGCGGCATTGCCAAGGTGGTGACGGCCGTGGCAACCGGCGACCTGGAGCAAAAACTCACCGTCGAGGCCAAGGGCGAAATCGCCGCGCTGGCCGACACCATCAACAGCATGACCGATACGCTCGCCACCTTTGCCGACCAGGTGACCACTGTGGCCCGCGAAGTGGGCGTGGAGGGCAAGCTGGGTGGCCAGGCCAAGGTGCCCGGCGCGGCCGGAACCTGGAAGGGCTTGACGGAAAACGTGAACCAGCTGGCAGCCAACCTGACGACCCAGGTGCGCGCCATCGCCGAAGTGGCCACCGCGGTGACGCAGGGCGACCTGACCCGATCGATCACGGTGGAGGCGCTGGGCGAAGTGGCCGCGCTGAAGGACACCATCAACGAGATGATCCGCAACCTGAAGGACACGACCCAGGTCAACACCGAGCAGGACTGGCTCAAGACCAACCTGGCGAAGTTCAGCCGCATGCTGCAAGGCCAGAAGGACCTGGTCGCGGTGGGGCAGTTGATCCTCTCCGACCTGGCCCCCGTGGTGGGCGCGCAGCAGGCGGAGTTCTATGTGCTTGATTCCGGCAGCATGCCGAATCGCCTGAAGCTGATGGCCAGCTTTGCCTCGGCGGGCCACGGCGCCCATGGCAAGCAGGTGGAAGTAGGGCAGGGCCTGGTAGGCCAATGTGCAGTCGACAAGAAGAAGATGCTTTTGACTTCAGCCATTCCCGAGACCTTCAAGATTTCCTCGGGCCTGACCGAAATGGCACCCTACAACGTGCTGGTGCTGCCGATCGTCTTCGAAGGCGGCGTCAAGGGCGTGATGGAGCTGGCCTCGGCCGAGCAGTTCAGCCCCTCGCACCAGGCCTTCCTGGACCAGTTGATGGAAAGTATCGGCATCGTGATCAACACGATCGAAGCCAATACACGGACGGAAGACTTGCTCAAGCAGTCGCAGTCGCTGGCGCACGAGCTGCAAAGCCGGCAGGAAGAACTGCAGCAGACCAACGAGGAGCTGCAGGAGAAGGCCCGCCTGCTGGCGCACCAGAACCAGGAAGTCGAACGCAAGAATCAGGAGGTCGAGCAGGCGCGGCAGGCCCTGGAAGAAAAGGCCGAGCAGCTCTCGCTCACCTCCAAGTACAAATCGGAATTCCTCGCGAACATGTCGCACGAGCTGCGCACGCCGCTGAACAGCCTGCTGATCCTGTCCGACCAATTGGGCAAGAATTCCGACGGCAACCTGACCACGCGGCAGATCGAGTTTGCCCGCACCATCCATTCCTCGGGCAACGATCTGCTGGCGCTGATCAACGACATCCTGGACCTGTCCAAGATCGAGTCGGGCACGGTGGCGGTGGACGTGGGCGAGATCGCCCTGGGCGAACTCAAGACCTATGTGGAGCGTACGTTCCGCCATGTGGCGGAGTCGAAGACGCTGGAGTTCTCCATCCGCATCGACGACGGGTTGCCCAAGGGCTTGTCGACCGACCTGAAGCGGTTGCAGCAGATTCTCAAGAACCTGCTTTCCAACGCGTTCAAGTTCACGCACCAAGGCCATGTCAAGCTGATGATCGAAGAAAAGTATGGCGGCTGGAGCAGCGACAACGAAACGCTGAACCGTGCGCAGCGGGTGGTGAGCTTCTCGGTGGCCGATACCGGCATCGGCATCTCGGCCGACAAGCAGCAGATCATCTTCGAGGCCTTCCAGCAGGCCGATGGCAGCACCAGCCGCAAGTACGGCGGGACCGGCCTGGGCCTTGCCATCAGCCGTGAACTCTCCAGGTTGCTGGGCGGGGAAATCCGGTTGGAAAGCCTGCCCGGCAAGGGCAGCACCTTCGTTCTGTACCTGCCGATTGCCTATGTGCAGCCGCGCAACCTGCGCAAGCCGGCCCAGGCGACCGCCGAAATGCAGGCCGGCGCGAGTGCCTGGCTGCAGACGGCGATCAAGACGCGCGCCGGCGGCCTGCGCGCCGAACCGGGAGCCGATGCGGACATGGCCGCCGCCATCGTGGACGTGCAGGCGCATGACGACCGGGGCAGCATCGCCTCTTCCGATCGCGTATTGCTGATCGTGGAGAACGACCTGGCGTTCGCCAACTTCCTGCTGGAAACTGCCCGTCGCAAGGGCTGGAAAGGCCTGGTGACGCCGCACGGCGCCGAGGCGCTGACCCTGGCCAAGCAGTACACGCCATCGGCGATCACGCTGGACATGTTCTTGCCGGACATGGAAGGCTGGCGCGTGATGGCGCGGCTCAAGCACGATCTTTCGGCGCGCCACATTCCGGTGTGCGTGATTTCGACCGACGACTCGCGCGAGCGGGCCTTGAAGAGCGGCGCGATCGAGTTCGTGGCCAAGCCGATCCAGTCGGGAAGCGTACTGGAAGGTGTGCTGGGGCAGTTGCAGGGGTACCTCGAACGCATGGGAAGCAGCGTGCTCAGCATTTGCGCGAGCGACGATCGCGCCTTGCAGATCGCGACGCTGCTTGGCGGGGAGGGCGTCGGCGTGGTGCGGGTCGCCGGCAAGGACGAAGCGCTGGCGCATCTGGCCCGCGCCCACTTCGACTGCATCGTGATCGACGGCGTTCCGGACTCGGCAACGGCCGGAGAATTCGACGCCGCCTTGCTGGCCCGCGGCGCCGGCGGCCATGTTCCCATGGTCTGCTATGCACCTTCGGACAAGCCGGGTACCGACATCGCGCACGCCGTGCGTGAGCAACTGGTGCTGCACTCCGTGCAGACGCTGCCCGCGCTTTTCGACCGCGTACAGGCGGTGCTGCACCGCAGCTTCGAGGAGCTGCCCGAAGACAAGCGCCGCCTCATCGAGGAACTGCATTTCGCAACCGGTGCGCTGACCAACCGCAAGGCCCTGATCGTCGACGATGACATGCGCAACATCTTTGCGCTGGCCAGCGTGCTGGAGGAACATGGCATGCGCCAGGTGTGGGCCGACAACGGCCGGGATGCGATCCAGATGGTCCAGTCCGATCCTTCCATTGACATCGTGCTGATGGACATCATGATGCCGGAGATGGACGGCATGGAAACCATGAAGCAAATCCGCATGTTGCCCGAGGGCAAGACGCTGCCCATGATCGCGGTGACCGCCAAGGCCATGAAAGGGGACCGGGAAAAATGCATTGAGGCCGGCGCCTGGGACTACCTGTCCAAGCCGGTCAATACGCAGGAATTGTTCTCTACCTTGCGTGCGTGGCTGCATTGAAGCAGCAGGCCACTTCCGAAGCCGTGGGCCGCGCCCTTGAGCGCCCCGTCAATATCCTGCTGGTTGACGACCTGCCGGAAAAGCACGTGGCACTGCGCGCCGTGCTGGAAGAGCTGGAGCAGAACATCGTCAGCGTCTATTCGGGCAGCGAGGCGCTGCGCGCCATCCTGGAGCAGGACTTTGCCGTCATCCTGCTGGATGTGAACATGCCGGACATCGACGGCTTCGAGACCGCCAGGCTGATTCGCGGCTACCCGCGCACTGCCCGGACGCCCATCCTGTTCATCAGCGCCTATGTCGATGAGCAACTGGCCATCAAGGGCTACGCCTTGGGCGCGGTCGACTACATCGCGTCACCCGTGGTGCCGCAGATCCTGCGCTCCAAGGTCAAGGTATTTGTCGAGCTGCACCTCTTGAACCAGCAGTTGCGCGAGCAGGCCCTGGCGCGCGAGGCGCTGATCCGGGCCGAAGCCGCGCAGGCGACGGCCGAAGGGGCCTCGCGCCGCGCGATTTTCCTGGAGCAGGTCAGCCAGTCGCTAACCAAGTCTATCGAGATCGATTGCATCATGCAGGTCTTGCTGGAAAACACCATTCCCGGCTTGAGCCAGTGGGGCGCGGTGTCTCTCAAATACGAAAACACCTACATCGACCGGCTCGCGCAAGCGGATCCGCAAGCACTGGAAGGCGTGCGGATGCAGGCCTATGTGCCCTGCGCCGGGCTGCGCAGGGAAATTGGCGGGGTGCTGCAGACACGCGGGCAGAAGACACTGCTGCGCGAAGCCCGGCGCGAAGAAGACGCCTTCGAAGGCCTGGGCGATGATGTGAGCTGCCTGCTGCTGTTTTCGCTTGTTTCCGGCCGGCGCGCCCTGGGTGCCTTGATCCTTGCGTTCGACCGCGCCCAGGAGCCGAGCGAAAGCACGGTGACGATGGCGATCGAGCTGGCAAGCCGCGCCTCGTTTGCGCTGGAGAACGCCTATCTCTACAAGGCCATCCAGGACGCGGACCAGCGCAAGAACGAATTCCTTGCCATGCTTGCGCATGAGTTGCGCAACCCGCTGGCGCCGATCAGGAACGCGGCCAGCGTCATCGCGGGCATCGAGGCGATTGGCGGGCGCGCGAAATGGGCCGCCGAAGTCATCGAACACCAGGTGCAGCACATGACGCACATCGTGGACGACCTGCTGGACCTCTCGCGCGTGGCCAGCGGCAAGATCGGCATCACCCGCAACCTGTTGGAACTGCAAACCGTCGTAGCCCGCGCCATCGAGACCAGCGAGCCCTTGATCAAGGCGAAGGCACAGCGACTCGTCATGCAGCAGCCCGAGGCTCCGGTCATGCTCGAAGGCGATGTATTGCGGCTTTCGCAAGTGCTGTCCAACCTGCTCAACAACGCATCCAAGTTCACGCACGAAGGCGGAACGATCACGCTGGCCGTCACCAGCGTATCGGATGAGGTGAGCATCTCCGTGAAGGACAACGGGCGCGGCATTGCCGAGGAATTCCTGGCGCATGTGTTCGACCTGTTCGCGCAAGCCACGCCTTCGCTGGATCGCGCCGAAGGCGGCCTGGGCATCGGCCTAACGCTGGTCAAGCACCTGGTCGAAATGCACCATGGCACGGTGCAGGTTCAAAGCGCTGGCCTCGGCCAGGGCGCCGAGTTTGTCGTGCGCTTGCCGGCGGCGCCGGGCACGGCTGCGACGCCCCTGCTGGGCGCCAGCCCGGCCCCCACGCGACCCACAAACAGAACGCGGGTGCTGGTGGTCGATGATCTGGCCCTTGCGGCCGAGACCCTCGCCTTGCTGCTGGAGATGAACGGCCACGAGGTGAGCATGGCGTTCGACGGGGCTGAAGCGCTGGCGCGCTTTGACTCCTTCCGCCCCGGCGTGGTGGTGCTGGACATCGGCTTGCCTGATCTCAACGGTTTTGAGATTGCGCGCATGATGCGTGAGCGTGCCCGCGCGCGCCGACCGCTGCTCATCGCACTTTCCGGCTATGGAAACGAAATCGACAAGCGGCGCGCTGTGGAGGCCGGCTTCGACCACTACTTCGTCAAGCCCGCGAGCATCGACAAACTGCTGCTGGTGATTTCCGGCGCGGAGCCGGCCTAGGGCCTGTTAACCCAGGGTTTTGCAATAGTCGATCAACGCATCGGTGTCGATGGACTTGTCGAACACCACATCGACGCCCAGGTCAGAACACAAGCGGCGGATTTCCGGTGTCCCGTAGCCGGTCAGCACCACGAGTTTCTGATTGCGCCTGCGATTTTTGCACGACGACACCACGCCCACACCGTTGCCGTCCCTGAGGAAGATATCGACGATCACCAGGTCCCAGCCGTCGGGATTTTGCGTCAGCCACGCGGTCGCTTCGGCCTCGTTGTCAGCTTGCCCGACGACGGTGACATGCGCCACCTCGCTGAGTGTTTCGGCAAGGCTCTCGCGAATATTGGGGTAGTCTTCAACCAAGTAAGCCCTGATCGCCACGTCTACTCCTGCTCCCAGGCGACCCTTGCCCGGCTGCGTCCATATTAGCGCCAAGTTGGCGGCGCGCCTACTGCTGGCCTGCGACGTGAGGGCTCTTTTCTTCGACCGCGCGACGGGCCTCTTCGAGGGCGCTGGCGCAACTGGCGGAAAACAGCAGGACCGCCGCGGAAAAGTAGATCCACATCAGCAAGACAATCAATGAGCCCGCAGCACCGTAGGCCGAGACCACGGCGGCGGTGGAGAGGTAGGCCGCAAGCAGATGCCGGCCGACGGTAAACAGTGTTGCACCGATGAAGGCGCCGAACGCAAGATGACGCCAGCGCGGCTTGGGCCCTGAGCTCATGCGCATCAGGCCAAGGAACAGCGCGGCGCAGACTCCGAATGCGAGCACTTCGTTGACGAGCAGCAGTACTTGCTCAAGCGCCAGCCATGCGCCGGCCCACCCGGCAAACAGGTTGAGCAGGGTGGAGAGCGCCAGCGAAACCAGCAGCAGGAATCCGAACGCCAGCACATAGGCCACGCCGCGCAGGCGCAGGGTGGCGCTGTGCCACCACCTCACGTCGCCGGCCGCGATACCGCGGCCTTGCAGCCACAGCCGCTCGAACGCCGACTGCAATTCGGTGAACACCCCGGTTGCGCCGAACAGCAGGATGCAAAATCCGACCAGGGACGCCAGAATGCCTTCGGCCGGCTGCCTGGCGCTTTGCAGCGCATTGCGCACCACGCCGGCGCCCTGTTCACCGACGATGGTGCCGATCTGGTGGATCAGGCCTTGCTCGAGCGCAGAGCGGTCTATCCACCAGCCGAGAACGGCGACGAGCAGCACAAGCAGCGGCGCCAGGCTCAGGATGCCGTAGAACGAGATGGCCGCGCTCATGCGCAGCCCATCCGCGTCCATCCACATCTGCACTGCGCGCCACAAGGGCCGCAGCGGATCCAGTGCGCTGCGAACGACGCCAGCGATGGGGGAGGAAATGGCCATCCCAGCCATGGATGCGCCTATCAGGGTGAGGCAACGCGCCACACGACATTGCCCACGTCGTCGGCGACCAGCAACGCTCCCTTGGCATCCAGCGCCACGCCGACGGGGCGGCCATAGGCCTTGCCGTCACTGCTGACGAAGCCGGTCAGCACATCTTGCGGCTGGCCGGTGGGGCGCCCGTTGGCGAACTGCACGAACACCACCTTGTAGCCGCTGCGCGGCTTGCGGTTCCAGGATCCATGTTCTCCGATGAAAGCGCCGCTGGCGAAGCGGCCGTTCATCATCCGGCCATCGGAAAAGACCAGGCCCAGCGGCGCCACGTGCGCGCCCAGGGCGAAGTCCGGCACCTTGGCCTTGGCCACCAGGTCGGGCCGCGCGGGCTTGACGCGCGCGTCGACGTTCGCGCCGAAATAGCTCCACGGCCAGCCATAGAAAGCGCCGTCGTCGACCGAGGTCAGGTAGTCGGGTACCAGGTCGTTGCCGAGTTCGTCGCGTTCATTGACCACGGTCCACAGGCGGCCGGTTTGCGGCTCCCAGCCCAGGCCGTTGGGATTGCGCAGGCCCGATGCGAAGATCCGGCCCTTGCCAGTCTTGGCGTCGATTTCCCAGATGGCGGCGCGCCCTTCCTCGGCATCCAGGCCGTTTTCGCCGATATTGCTGTTGGAGCCCACGGTCACGTAGAACTTGCTGCCATCGCGGCTGGGAAGCAGGTTCTTGGTCCAGTGGTGGTTGATGCCGGCCGGCAAGTCGGCAAACTGCACGCCGGGCACGGTGATCGTGGTTTGCCCCGGCGTATACGGGAACTTCATCACCGCATCGGCGTTGGCGACGAAGAACTCGCTGCCCACCAGCGCCATGCCGAAGGGCGAGTTCAAGTCCTTCAGAAACGTCACGCGCATTTCCGCCACCCCATCGCCATCCGCATCGCGCAGCAAGGTAATGCGGTTCGCGCTCGGCATGCCGGCGCCGGCGCGCTTCATCATTTTGCCCATGACCCAGGCACGAAAGCCCTTGCGCGCGGTCTCTTCGGTCGGTTTCGGCTTGTTGCTCTCGGCGACCAGAACGTCGCCATTGGGCAGGGTATAGATCCAGCGTGGATGGTCCAGGCCGCTGGCAAATGCCGTCACCCGCAAGCCGGCAGGCGCCGTCGGCGCCGCACCTTGCGGCCAGCCTTGTGCCGGCGCTATGTGCACGGTGGGAATCAGGCTGTTCGTGGGTTGCGGCAGTTGGGGCGAGGGACCCACGGTCGTCGACTCGGGCAGGGTCGACGTTCCGCCGCAGCCTGCAAGGCCCAGCAAGAGAAAGCCCATGGTGGCGGCCTGCCCGATGCGGGCCATGCGCGAAGAATGTGCCTTCATAAAAGCTCCTGTGCTGGACGCAGCGATGCGCCCCTGAGCGATGCTGCCTCGCGTCGGAGTGTGCCGTCTGCCGGTGGATCGCCCTACTGGGTGTCAGCGGCGGCTGACGGTGCAGCGGCCCAATCAAGCGCCCCGCGTTAATATCCATGTCGAGCTCGCATGCTCAAACGTATACAGGGCCGGCAAATCATCGGCATGCGTGGAAGGGTCGGGATCGTGTCAACAAGGATCATGGGTTTTCTGTTGGCCTGCAGTACTGCGGCATCTGCGCAGACGCCGTGGCTGACCATCTCGGGTGCGCCTGAAAATCCGGCCGTCAATACCGTGCAGGTCGATCCGGTGCCTGTCGACCGGGCGGAAGGCCTCAGGACCATGCGCGTGCGGGTCAGCCGCTCGGCCCAGCGCACAAGCTGGGACGGCGTTTCCTACCGCTCGTATGAATCGAGTGTGCTCTTCGATTGCCGGGAGAATACGGCGCGCTACCTTTTCATCTCTTTCTACACGCAGCCCGGCTGGAAGGGCGAGCCCCACCAAGGCGTGGACTATTCGAAGGGGCCGCCGCGCTGGATGGAGTTTCGCGAGGTGGAGCCCAATCCAACGGCGCGCATCCTGCATGCGGCGTGCGCGGCCGGAAACGCACCACGCTAATGCACCGGCATCACATTCGCCCAGGGGGCATCATTTCCCGAGCAGCTCGCCAACGGGCTTGAGATTCTCCACACGATCGCAAACGGCCTTGATGGCGGTCAGGACAGGCACGCCGAGCAGCAATCCCCAAACGCCCCAGAGCCAGCCGAATGCCAGCACGCCAGCGAAGACCACCACGGCATTCATCTCGTTGGCGCGGCTGGTCAGCCAGGGCATCAGCAGATGGCCGGAGATGGTGTGCACAACCAGCGAAACGCCAGCCAGCAGCAGGGACATGTCGATACTGCCGAATTGCACGAAGCCGACCAGTGCCGACAGCACCGTGAGGACGATGGAGCCGATGTAGGGAATGAAGTTGAGCGCGAAGGCGCAAACCCCCCAAACGGCCGCATGCTCCAGGCCGATAGCCAGGAAGATCAGCCAGGTCACCAGGCCGACGAGGATGCTGACCAGGACCTGGACCAGCAGGTAGCGCTGGATCTGGTTGGTGATTTCGTCCAGGGCCTGAACGGTGATCCGCCTCTGCGTGAAGGTGGGGCCGGCGATCTTGACCATCTTGCGGCGAAAGGTATTGCCCGACGTCAGCAGAAAGAAGGTGAGGCACAGCACGACCGCCCCCTGCCCAACGGACACCACGAGCCCGAGCGTGCCCGTCCACAGGTAGTCCTTGATGTCGAATGGCTGGCGCTCCACGCGCACGCGCGTCACGCCCTGCGCAGGCGGTGCGACCGGGGCGCCTTCCTTGGCGGCCTGCTCCAGGTGGGTGGCCGCCCGCTGCACCTTGTCGATCGTGGTTTCCGAATGGCCGCGTTGTGCGCGCACGGCTTGGCGAATCTTCTGCATCGCTTCAGGCAATGAGTCAATGAACTCGCTCGCATCGTCGCTCAGCGCGTAGGCTGTCCAGCCGACTCCGCCGGTGATCGCGATCATCAAGAGCGCCGCGCCCAGGGCGCGCGGAAGGCGCAGGCGCTCCAGCCGGTCGACGACGGGGCTGAGCGCATAGCTCAGGGTAAGGCCCAGCGTCAGCGGAATCAGCAAGGCGCTTGCCCAGTGCAGCGCAAACACCGTTCCCAGCACGGCCAGGACCGCCAGCGAAGCGCTGCGTATGTCCACGCGCGTGGGCAGACTTGCGTGCTCCGGAGTGCTTCCGGGCGTGCTTTCGGGCATCGGCGCGGGGTCGCTTGCGGGCGCGCTGGAAGGGCCATTTTCGACAGCCGGCTGGTTTTCATCCATGGCCCGAGTGTCGCGCCATCCTGGCAACATCGCCAGCGTCCAAGCGCAGCGCACAAAAAGCGAGGCCAGGTTGTGCATTAACACTTCCTGGCCTCTGGCCACGACATCGATCCTGTAAAGGTCTCCACGTCTTGGCTGATTTCACTATAGGCCAGGCGTCACCCGCATCCCAGGCCAAAACCGCAACATTCGCAACAAAATGAATCCCTAGTTGCACCCGCAGGCATTCTCGTCCGGCACCCCCAGCAGGCAGATGCCCCCGCGATAGGTGCCGCCCGGCCGTCCGCGCTCGCGGCAACGCTTCTCGCAGTTCACCTGACAGGCATTCGCCTCGGGCGGCGCGCGCGACACCACGCCCGACACGCAGCAGTTGTCCGGCCGCGCCGCTGGCACGGTGCTCTTGAGCCAGCAGCGGCCGGACGGCCCCTGGATGCCTGCCTGCACATAGGTCCAGGCGTGGCATTGCCCTTCCTGCATGCACTGCGCCTGGCAGGCCTGCGGGTCTGCATTGGAGACGTCGAAGTTGCGGTAGTCGCCGCCGGGCCGGTTGGTGCCGGCCTCCATGCCCGGGCGCGCCACGGGCCCGCCGGTGCGCAGGCCGGACACGCAGCAGTTGTCCGCGCGCGCCTGTGGCACGCTGTGCTTGAGCCAGCAGCGCGCCGCGCGGCCCTGCACGCCGGGCTTCACGTAGGTCCAGGAAGAGCATTGCCCCTCGCGGTCACACTGCGCCTGGCACAGCTGCGGGTCGGCATGGGGCAGGTCGAGACTGCGGTAGTCGCTGCCGGGCCGGTTCGAATCGGATTCAAGTGCGAATGCCACGCCGCAAAGGGCGGAGAACAGGAGGCAGAAGGCGGCGACGGCCTTCGCGAAGGCGATTCTCGTGCTCATGTGGCGCTCCACGGCACGGATGTGCCGGCTGCGATTTTGCGGCGCCGCGAAGGGGCGGTCAATCGGCGCCGCGCCGCTCGCCGTCGTCCCGATTCCTGCTGCCGCCCGGACTCCTAGCGCACGGTCGATATCCGCCACCACGAAGGCAGCAGCCGCCGAACGGCCGCGTGGTTGAAACGATCGTCGATAAGGTAGATGACACCCTTGTCCTCCCGCGTGCGTATCACGCGCCCTGCGGCCTGGACCACCTTGCGTATGCCCGGGAACAAATAGGTGTAGTCATAGCCCGCACCGAATTCCTGGCCCATGCGTTGCTTCATCTGCTCGTTCACCGCATTGATTTGCGGCAGGCCCAAGGTGGCGATGAAAGCCCCTACCAGCCGGTCGCCCGGCAAGTCGATGCCTTCGGCGAAACTGCCGCCGAGCACGGAAAAGCCGACGCCAGTGCCGGTGGGCACAAAGCGCTCGAGAAACTGCCTGCGTTGGTCTTCGCTCATATTGCGCGCCTGCTGCCACATCGGTATCTCGGCATGTTGCTCCGCGAACTCCGACACCACCATTTGCAGATAGTCATAGCTGCTGAAGAAGGCAAGGTAGTTGCCGGGTTGCTGCCGGTATTGGGCGGCGATCAATTGCGCGATAGGCTGCGCCGAACGCTGGCGGTCGGCGAACCGGGTGGAAATGCTGCTGACGACCTTCACGGCCAGTTGCTCGGGCTCGAACGGTGAAGCGACATCGACCCATGACGTGTCGCCAGGCATGCCCAAGGCATCCTGGTAGAACGCCCGCGGGCTCAGCGTGGCCGAGAACAGCGCTACCGAGCGTGCGGCCGCGAAGCGGGGCGCCAGGAAGGGCGCGGGGATCAGGTTGCGAATGCACAGGATGGAATCCTGGGCCCGGTGGGTCGCGGCGCCCGCAACCCGCGTGACATCGAACAAGGAATGCGCGCCGAAGGACTCGGCCAGCCGCGTGAACTGGAGCACTTCGAAGTAGAACTGCTGCAGCGCGCCATCGGCTTGCGCGGGCGATTCGGCCAAATGCTCGGCAATCGCCGCAGCGACCTGCAGCAGCGCGAAAACGAGTTTGTCGGGGCAGGCATCGTGCGCCTGGTAGGGCTGGTCCTGCTCCTTCAGCAAGGCGCTCCAGCAGCGCTGCAGCTTGTCCATGCGCTTGGCAACCGGCACCGGTGCCGACCGCCGCACGCTGCGAAGCGCGGATTGGCGCAGCTCGGCGGTGTACATCCCGCGCGCGCGCTCGATCATGTTGTGCGCCTCGTCCACCAGCACGCCGATGCGCCATTCGTTGGCCAGCGTCAGCGCGTGGAGCAGGGCGCTGGTGTCGAAGTAGTAGTTGTAGTCGCCCACGACCACGTCGGCCCAGCGCGCCAGTTCCTGGCCCAGGTAATACGGGCAGACCGCATGCCGCAGCGCCACGTCTCGAATGGTCGAACGGTCCATGGAGCCTGCCTGCAGTGCCTCGGCACGCGCTTCCGGCAGCCGGTCGTAAAAGCCACGCGCCAGTTCGCAGGAATCGCCGTGGCAGGCTTTGTCCGGGTGTTCGCAGGCCTTCTCGCGCGCCGTCAACTCCAACACACGCAGGCGCAACGCCGGCGCGCCCTGGGCAATCAAGCCCAGGGCATCCAGTGCCAGTTGCCGGCCCGGCGCTTTGGCTGCAAGGAACACCAGCTTGTCCAGGTCTTGCCCAGGGACGGCCTTGAGCAGCGGGAACACCGTGCCAATGGTCTTGCCGATGCCGGTGGGCGCCTGGGCCATCAGGCAGCGGCCGCTGCTGGCCGAGCGGTACACCGCTTCGGCCAGCTCGCGCTGCCCGGTGCGAAAGGAGGCATGCGGAAACTGCAGGGCGGAGAGCGACGCGTTTCGCGCCGTGCGGTGCGCCAGCTCCTGGTCTGCCCAGGCCAGGAAGCGGCCGCATTGCTGCTCGAAGAACAGCTGCAGCGCGGCGGCGGAGAGTGTTTCGGTGAACAGCGTTTCCTCCTGGCTGGCAATGTCCAGGTACACCAGTGCCAGCGTCAGCTCCGAGAGGCCGCGTGCCTCACACAGCAGCCAGCCGTAGATCTTGATCTGTGCCCAATGCAGGTGGCGGTGGTTGTCCGGCTGCTTGCCCAGATCGCCGCGATGGGTCTTGATTTCTTCGAGTTGATTCTTGGCGGCGTCGTAGCCGTCCGCCCGGCCGCGCACCGTGAGGTGCTTGAACGCGCCTTTCAGGCTGATTTCTCTTTCATACGACGAACCCCGGCGAACGGCCACCAGCTTGTGGCCCGCAATGCCTTCTTCGCTGGTGGGCGAGGGGGTGAAGCGCAGGTCCAGGCTGCCTTGCTTGGCGGTGAATTCGCACAAGGCCCGCACTGCTACGACGTACTGCATGCCCCGATGGTACTTTGAGCGCACCCGTGACGAAGAAGCAGATGCGCGCCCGCCCGAGCCGCTTCCAATCAGTTCGCCTGGCCGACGATGGAATTGACCTGCGCGGGCTCGATCCGTCCGCACAGCACCCGCGCGCCGGAATTGCCGGCGGGCTCGGTTACGTAGTCGTCCGGATCGGCATGTACGACCAGTGATCGGCCGATCACCGAAGTCGGGCCGGGCCCCAGTGTCACCTGGGTGTTCAGGTAGCGGGCCGATGCCTTGCCGGCTGGGTCGGCGGTGAGGTTGGGCAGATCGCCGGCGTGGCTCGCGTTGGCCGGGTTGCCGGGCTGTCCATGCTTGTGCGCTGCGCCTGGATCGAAGTGTCCGCCGGCAGCGCCGAAGTCGATTGTCTTGCCGGTAGCATCGGGGCCGGGCGCGCACGTACCCTCCATGTGAATGTGAAAGCCATGGGCGCCTGGCTTGAGCCCGCTTGCCGTGAGCTCAATCTCAACGCCAGTCGGCGTTACCGTGAGAATCGCCTGGCCCGCAAGCTCGCCGCCGGGCGTCATGAGCTTGACCGTGGCCGCGGTGGGCGGTGGCATGGCCGGTGTTGCGATGACGCCGGTGCTCGCCGTCGGCGCTGTCTTGGGTACGCCGCAGCCAGTGGCCAATGCGAGCCATAGCACTGTTGCGCTCCATGCGAAATTCATGCAACTCACAACTTCAGTTCTCCATGCGATGCTGTCACGCGCAATCAGTGTCCCCATGTGCGAATCTAGACGAATGTCCTGGGTTTGCATGTAGGACAACAGCCAGCGATCCGTCGTCGAGTCTCAGCGGCCCCGGTTGCGCTTTGACCGCCGCCGCGGAATGTGCACAATAACCAGCGACGCCCGCCAAAGCCCGCAAGCGCTTGGTCGGCGGCGTCCAGGGAGGTTCGAAATGACACCAGATACGGCAACGCCACGCCATCGAAAGACTTCGGCCCGTGTCACAACAGGCCTGTTGGTCCTGGTTGTGGCGGCATTGCTGGCGGCCGCTTATGTGTGGGCGGCCCGGAAACAGCAGCCAGATCCTGGGCCACTCGAACAGGTGACCATTGCGACCAACACGTTCTATGCGGGCGCATGCGCGATATTTGTGGCGCAGGAAAAAGGCTACTTCGCGGCGGAAGGCGTGCTTGTCACGATTCAGCCGCACACCAGCGGAAAAGCCGCTCTGGACGCCATCTTGCAGGGCCATGCCAACTTGAGCACTTCGGCGGACATACCGATCATGTTCGCCGTGATGCGGGGGCAGCCCGTCACCATTGTTGCAACGATTTTCTCAACGGAGAAAGACTATGAGATCGTCGGGCGGTTGGACAAGGGCGTTACCACGCCCGCCAGCCTGCGGGGAAAACGCATCGGCGTCACGCTGGGCACTTCCGGGCATTTTGTTCTTGACGCGTTCCTCAACCGGCAAAAGCTATCACCAAGCGACGTGACGGTGCGCGATCTCAAACCGGAAGCGATTCCCCTGGCACTTGCAAGTGGAGAGATCGATGCCGCCTCGACTTGGGAGCCGTACGTCGGGACCATGAAGAAGCAGGCCGGCGTGAATGGCACGGCGTTTGCGGCCGACGGTATCTACGACGCGACCTACAACGTCAGTGGGACCCGGGACTATGTCACGGGCCATCCGGACACCATCAAGAAAGTCCTGCGGGCCATGGTCAGCGGTGGACGGTTCTGCAAGGAATCGCCCGATAGCGCGCGCGAGATCACGGCCCGGGTCATGAAGACGGACGCGGCGGAGTTGAAGGAGTCCTGGTCCTCATACCGGTTCGGCATTGCCCTCGATCAAAGCCTGGTACTGGCCTTGGAAGACGAAACGCGGTGGGCGATCAAGAACAAGCTCGCTGGCCCGGGCGATGTACCGAATTACCTGAACAACATCCACCTGGACGGGCTGCTCGCGGTGACACCCGGCGCGGTGACCGTGATCCACTAGGACCGCTGCCGTGAGAATCT
This sequence comes from Burkholderiaceae bacterium, assembly GCA_035476635.1. Classification (GTDB taxonomy): domain Bacteria; phylum Pseudomonadota; class Gammaproteobacteria; order Burkholderiales; family Burkholderiaceae_C; genus DATILI01. Next base: position 15,544 of record DATILI010000053.1, read on the forward strand.
CGACGCGACTCAAGCTCACCGGATTGATCTCGGTCGGCGTTGTCGCCGCCATCGGTGCCGTGCTGCTGTTCACGACGCAGCAGGTGAAGCAGGAGCTCGTCAAGAACGAGGCGGCGGGTGAGGTTCTCAAGGCAGTCACCGCCGTCCGGTACCTCACGCTTGAATATGTGATGCGCCACGAGGAACGCGCGCGCATGCAGCGGCAGCTGAGCCAGGCATCGCTCCTGAAGCTGCTCACCAGCACCTCGAAGTTCAGCGAACCCGAGGAACTGGCCATCCTGGATGGATTCCTGCGCACCCACACCAGCGTCGACCTCCTGTTCAGCCAGCTGGTTGTCAACCAGCACGAGCGCCAGGCTGCCACCCAACCCAGCCAGATCCTGGAGGAGCTGGACTCCCGGCTGACCGGCCAGATCGCGAACCAGACCCAGGCCATGATTTCCGACGCGCTGCGCCTGTCCGAGCGCAGCCGCGCTGGCGTGCTCAAGGCCCAGCAACGAGCCAGCGTCGCGGTGGTGGCGTTCGGCGGGATGGTCTTGCTGGTCATCGCGCTGACGATCTTCCTGGTCCTGCGAAGCGTCACCCGGCCGCTCGCCAGGCTGCGCGATGGCACCGCTATGGTGGGTGCCGGCAACCTGGACTATCGACTCGATGTGACCACCCGCGACGAGATTGGCGACCTGGCGCGCGCGTTCGACGCCATGACGGGGACGCTCAAGGGAACCACCGTCTCGCGCGACCAGCTGGTCGAGTCCAATGAATTGCTGCAGTCGGAAATCGTCGAACGCAAGCAGGCCGAGCAGAAAACCCAGGCGCAGTTGGGCCGCCTCAACCTGCTGCACCAGATCACCCGCGCGATCGGTGAACGGCAGGATCTGCCCAGCATCCTTCAGGTCGTGGTCAGCAGCCTGGAGGACCAGCTCCCGGTGGACTTCGGTTGCATGTGCCTGTATGAACAGTCCGACAACGCTTTGAAGGTAACCAGCGTGGGCCTGCGCAGCGCTGCCTTGGCGCAGGAGCTTGCTATGACCGACCAAGCGCGGGTGGACATCGACGCGAATGGCCTGTCGCGCTGCGTGCAGGGAGAGCTGGTGTACGAGCCGGACATCAGCCAGCTGACGTTTCCTTTTTCGCAACGCCTGGCACAGGGTGGCCTGCGCTCCCTGGTGGTGGCGCCGCTTCTGACCGAGAGCCGCGTATTCGGGGTGTTCATTACCGCGCGCCAGGCACCGAATGCATTCAGCAGCGGTGAATGCGAATTCTTGCGCCAATTGAGCGAGCACGTGGCGCTGGCCGCGCATCAATCGCAACTCTACGGGACACTGCAGCAGGCCTATGACGATTTGCGCCTGACCCAGCAAGCCGTGATGCAGCAAGAGCGCCTGGGCGCGCTCGGGCAGATGGCCAGCGGCATTGCGCACGACATCAACAACGCGATCTCGCCAGTGACGCTCTACACCGAGACGCTGCTGGAAAACGAGCCCGGCCTCAGCGCCCGTGCCCGCAACTACCTCGAAACCATTCAGCGATCCATCGAGGATGTGGCGCAGACCGTCACGCGCATGGGGGAGTTCTACCGCCAGCGCGAACCGCAGCTGATGCTCAAGCCGGTGCCCTTGAACCTGTTGCTGCAACAAGTCGCCGACCTGACGCGCGCCCGCTGGAGCGACATGCCCCAGGTGCGGGGCGTCGTCATCCAGTTGCGCATGGAACTCGCCCCCGACTTGCCTGCCGTCATGGGAATCGAGAGCGAAATCCGCGAGGCATTGATCAATCTCTTCTTCAATGCCATCGACGCCATGCCGGACGGCGGCACGCTGGCATTGCGCACGAAGGTGGCGCAAGGGGCTCCGGACGCAGAAGAGATTCAGGCCTTTCAGCACGTTCATCTGGAAGTGGCGGATACCGGGATGGGCATGGACGAAGCGACACGGCGCCGCTGCCTGGAGCCTTTTTTCACGACCAAGGGGACGCGCGGCACCGGTCTCGGCCTGGCCATGGTGTACGGGGTCGTCGAACGGCACAGCGCGGAGATCGAGATCGACAGCACGCCCGGCCAGGGCACGACCGTGCGCCTGGTGTTCCCCGTGCCGCTTGCCGCACCCGCACCGGTTCCGGCCGCAACACCCGGGGCGGTATCCCCGGACCTGCGCATCCTGGTGGTGGACGACGACCCGATGCTGCTCAAGTCGCTGCGCGACGTACTGGACGCCGAGGGCCACATCGTCGCCACCGCCAATGGCGGGCAGGCGGGCATCGATGCCTTCCAGGCGGCGCAAGCGGCCGGCGATGCCTTCTCTGTGGTGATCACGGACCTGGGCATGCCGCATGTTGATGGGCGCAAGGTCGCCAGCGCCGTGAAGCAGATGTCGCCGGCCACGCCGGTGATCCTGCTGACCGGTTGGGGGCGCCGGCTGATGTCCAGCGGAGAGGTGCCGCCGCACGTCGATTGTGTTGTCAGCAAGCCGCCCAAGCTGCGGGAATTGCGCGAGGCTTTCGTCCGCCTTTTGAGTTGCGATGCCTGACGGGAAAAAAACTGCGGCCACTTGCGGCCTCTTGCGGCATCCTCCTACACAAATCCTGCGTCCGGTATTTCATATTTACTCCTCAATCCCAAGGAGTAGACCCATGCCCACGACAGTCCAAAAGGATGCCTGCGACCTTCTGGAAACCGACCACAAGGCGGTGAAGAAAATGTTCAAGGAATACCACGAACTCGTGCATTCGCATGCCCGCGGCGTTGACGATCGCAAGAGGGAACTGGCACGCCGGATTTGCATGGACCTCACGGTGCACGCACAAATCGAGGAGGAGATTTTCTACCCGGCGCTGCGCCTCGCGTTCAACCAGACCGAGCTGGTGGCCGAAGCCCTGGTGGAGCACAGCACTGCGAAGGACCTGATTGCGCAGATCGAAGATATGGCGGGGCCCAGCGAAATGTTCGATGCCAAGGTGACGGTGCTGGGCGAATACATCGACCACCATGTCAAGGAAGAGCGCAATGAGATATTCCCCAAGGCGCGCGCCTCGCGCAAGCTGGACCTGCTGGCAATGCGCGATCAGCTCGAGGCACGCAAGGAAGAACTGATGGCCGAATTGGGCGTGCCGGCCTGATTCCGGGCGCGGCTTGCGCCGCTCCGTGCGTGGCACGGAGCTTGCATCTCATCTTGGATACAAGATTGGATGCTCGACTATGGTGCAAGCCACGCTTCCTGCCGATCGACCCGCCGCTGCCGCGCTTTCAGGCGCATCGGGCTGGGCGCCACAGGCCTGGATTTCGCGCTTCGATGTACCCCTTTCCCTGGGGCGCGACGGGCCGCTTGCGGGACTCAGCTTTGCGGCCAAGGACAACATCGACGCGCTGGGCCTGCCCACCACGGCGGCCTGCGCAGCCTTTGCCTACGCGCCGGCGGCCCACGCCGAAGCCGTGCGCAAATTGCTCGAAGCTGGTGCATCGCTGGTCGGCAAGACCAACCTGGACCAGTTTGCCTGTGGCCTGAACGGTACGCGCTCGCCTTATGGGGCGGTGCCGAATGCCTTCAACGCGGACTACATATCAGGCGGGTCCAGCTCCGGCTCCGCCTATGTCGTCGCCACCGGACAGGTGGACTTCGCCCTGGGCACCGATACCGCCGGCTCCGGCCGCGTGCCCGCAGGGCTCAACAACATCGTGGGCATCAAGCCCAGCCGGGGCCTGGTCAGTGCGCGCGGCGTGGTTCCGGCGGCGCAAGGCGTGGACTGCGTATCGATCTTCGCGCGCAGCGTCGGCGTGGCGGCGCGCGTGCTGGCCAGCGCAATGGGCTATGACCCGCACGACCCGTATTCGCGCCAGCTGCCGCTCGCCGCGAACGCCTGGCCGGGCAGCTTTCGCTTTGGCGTGCCCTCGGTGCTGTCGTTCTTTGGCGATGCGCTCGCCGAAGCCGCATTCGGACAATCGGTGAAACGGTTGCGCGAGCTTGGCGGCACGCCGGTGCCGGTGGACTATGCGCCCTTGTCGCAAGCCGCCGCGTTGCTTTACGACAGCGCGCTGGTGGCCGAGCGCTACACCGCAATCCGCGAATTCTTTGACAGCCATGAAGAGCAGGTGCTGGAACCCGTGCGCAGCATCATTGCCAGCGGGCGCCACTACAGCGCGGCCGACCTGTACCAGGCGCAGACGCGGCTGCGTGCGCTGGGCCAGCAGGCGGCAGCCATGTGGAACGAAATCGACGTGCTGCTGGTGCCTACGGCGCCCACGCACTACCGCCTGGTGCAGATGCAGCGCGACCCGGTGGCGCTGAATCGCAACTTGGGCGTCTACACCAACTTCGTGAACCTGCTGGACTATGCGGCCATCTCCGTTCCCAGCACGATGCGCGCGGACGGCCTGCCGTTCGGCATCACCCTGATCGGCCCGGCCGGCAGCGATTGGCAACTGGCCGAGCTGGGCCAGCGCTTTCACCACGCAACCGGCTTGCCGCAAGGCGCAACCGGCATCCCCTTGCCCGAGCCGGCGGCATTGCCAAAGCCCGCGGGGCAGGGCGCGCCGGCAGGAGCCGGGCCGCGGATGAAACTGGCCGTGGTCGGCGCGCACCTCTCGGGCATGCCGCTGAATGGGCAACTGACTGAGCGCGGCGGCTGCCTGGCGCAGGCCACCACCACGTCGGCGAACTACCGCCTGTACGCGCTGCCCGGCACCACACCGCCCAAGCCCGGGCTGGAGCGCCGGCCCGGCGAGGGCGCCGCCATCGCGCTGGAAGTATGGGAGCTGCCGCAGACCCAGATCGGCAGCTTTCTCGCCCTGGTGCCGCCGCCACTGGGCCTGGGCAGCGTGGAGCTGGCCGACGGCAGCTGGGTGCACGGCTTCGTCTGCGAAGGCCATGCACTGGCGCAGGCCACGGACGTGACCCAGCACGGTGGCTGGCGCGCCTATGTCGCCTCGCTAGCCCGTTCGCCGCGCTGATTTCATCGACTTTTCCTTGTTCAACCGGAGCATGCCCATGAGTCCAAGCCATACGCCCAAGCCCAACCTCGCCGCGAACACATCGCGCCGGCGCATTCTGAAGGGCGGAGTCGCGACCCTGTCGGTGCTGGCCGCACCCGCGATCGTGCGGGCCCAGGCCGGCCCCAAGATCCGTATCGGCTACTGGCCGATCGCCGCCGGCTTGCCGTTCTATGCGGCGGTCGAGCTTGGCTATTTCAAGGAGGCCGGGTTGAGCGTGGAGCCGCTGCGCTATGCCGGTGCGCAGCAGATCATGGAAGGCATGCTTTCGGACCGTGCCGACGGCAGTTCCAACGGCACCGGCTCGGCCAACATCGCCATCGGCGAGATCGCGGCGCCGGGCACCTTCAAGATCTTTTGCTCCAACCCCAGCAATGCCACGCACGTGCTCGATGAAGTCATCGTGCCGGCTGCCAGCACCGCCAGGACCATGGCCGACCTGAAGGGCAAGCGCGTCGGCTCCGGCCCCGGCATCCAGAACGTCACCCTGGCCAAGACCGTGCTGGAGCGTGGCGGCGCCACGGGTGCCACGGTCGTCGAGCTGCCCATCGGCCAGCACGTGGCGGCGCTTGCCGCGGGCCAGCTGGACGGCTGCTACACGCTCGAACCCACCGGCACCATTGGCCGCATGAACGGGACCACCAGGGTGCTGGAGGCCGGTGTGATCGCCAAATACGTGCTTGGCGATCCGCTCGCGCCCTGGTTCGGCGGCTCGGCCTCGCTGACCTCCGGCTTCATCAAGAAGTACCCGGCCGAGGCCAGGAAATTCATCGCAGCCTATGCCAAGGGCGTGGCCTACGTGCGCAGCAAGCCGGCCGAGGCGCGCCAGTACCTGAAGGGCTACACCGCCATCGAGGGGCCGCTGACCGGCGAGGTGCCGCTGGCTGCCTACACCATGTACAACGAGTTCACACCGGGCGATGTGGCGCACTTCCAGAAGTTCTTCGACCTGTTCTCCGAGAAGGGCATCTTTTCGTCTCGGCTGATGGTCGACTCGATGCTCTACAAGGGATGAGCCATGGCCAGCCTGACCACCATCACCACCCCCGCGACCACGTCGGCGATATCGAGTACATCGGCCAAACCCTGGGCGCCGCCTGAGGCCGCGGCCACCGCCCCACCGAAGAAACCGGCCTGGACCCGGGCACTGCCCATGATCGGCCCGGTCGTCCTCTTCGTCATCTGGGACCTTGCGGTGCGCTTCGGTTTCATCAAGCCGATCCTGCTGCCGATGCCGGCCGATACCGTGGCCACGCTGCTCACCGGCCTGGCCGGCGGCGCGCTGCTTGGCGATTTCCTGATGACCGTCTGGCGCACCGTGCAGGCCTTCGCCATTGCCGCTGCCGTCGGCATGCCGCTGGGCGTCCTGCTGGGCAGCAATGAAAAGGCCTATCGCAGCGTCGAGTTCCTGATCGACTTCTTCCGCTCCACGCCTTCTTCGGCGCTGATCCCGCTGTTCCTCATGATCTTCGGCGTGTCCGACATCAACAAGATCGCGATCGCGGCCTTCGGCGCGTTCCTGATCGTGGTGTTCAACAGCGCCTACGGCGTCATCAACGCGCGCAAGCAGCGCGTGATGGCGGCCAAGGTGATGGGCGCCTCGCGCTGGCAGATCTTCAAGGACGTGCTGATCTGGGAGAGCCTGCAGCCTTCGTTCGTGGGCTTGCGCTCGGCGGTGTCGATGGCGCTGGTGATCGTCATCGTGGCCGAGATGTTCATCGGCTCGGACAGCGGCCTGGGCCACCGCATCATCAACTCGCAGCAGGTGATGAATGTGCGCGACATGTATGCCTCGATCCTGGCCGCAGGCGCCTTGGGCTACGCCTTGAATATCCTTTTTCTCGTGGTCGAACGCCGCATCGTGCACTGGAGTGGAAGATGAGCGCAGTCCTGAATGGCCCGGTGTACGCCGACGTACCCAAGCCCGCCTTCGAACCCGGCCCGGCGGGCACGCACATCACGATCCGTGGTCTGACGAAATACTTTGCGGGCTGGCCGCTGTATGAGAACTTCGACCTGGACATTCCGAAGAACGCCATCGTCTCGGTGTTCGGGCCCAATGGCTGCGGCAAGAGCACGCTGATCAACATGATCGCGGGCCTGGTCCCGATCGACAGCGGCGAGATCCTGTTCGACGGCAAGTCGCTCAAGGACACGAAGATCGGCTATGTGTTCCAGAACTACCGCGAAGCGATGTTCCCGTGGATGCGCACCATCGACAACATCGCCTATCCGCTCAAGCTCGAGGGCAAATCCAAGGCCGAGGTGGACCGGCGCATGCAGGAGCTGGTGGCTTCGTTCGATGTGAAGTTCGACCTGCACCGCTACCCGTATGAACTCTCGGGTGGGCAGCAGCAGACGGCGTCCATCATGCGCGCGCTGGCGCCGAATCCGGAGGTGCTGTTCCTGGACGAGCCGTTCTCCGCGCTCGACTTCGAGATGACGCTTTTCATCCGGGAAAAGCTGCAGGAAGTGTTCATGCAGACCGGCACCACCATGCTGCTGGTCTCGCACGACCTGGAAGAAGCGGTGTACCTGGCCGACCAGGTGCTGCTGCTGACCAAGCGGCCCACCAGGGTGGCCGAGATCCTGCGGTATGGCGACGCCAGGCCGCGCACGGTCGACACCTTGTCCGAACCCAGCTTCATCCGCACCAAGAAACTGAGCCTGGAGATTTTCCAGCGCGAAGTCAGGCGCTAAAGCCATGAACGAACTCGATGCATTGAACTATGTGAAGGCCGGCGCCGTCGCCCTGGACTTGCCGCTGGATGGCGCGCGCATGCTGCGCGTGGCCGGCCACCTGCAACGCACCGCGCAAATGGCGCAGCTGCTGGAGGATGTCTGCCTGGCCCCGGAGCACGAGCTGGCCGAGATCTACAAGCCCGCTGCGTTTCCGTGTGCGCCCGAACGGTGGGAGCAGGCATGAAGCTGGCCCAGGCGATTGCCCAGGGCGAGCTCAGCGCGCGCGAGGCGCTGGAGGCCGCGATCCGGCGCATCGAGGAAACGGACGGCAGCGTCAACGCCTTTACCGGCAAGAGCTACGCACGCGCCCGAAAAGAAGCCGACGCGGTGGATGCCCGGCGCAGCAGGGGCGAGGCGCTGCCCGTGCTGGCGGGTGTTCCCTACGCGGTGAAGAACTTGTTCGACATCGAAGGCGAAGTCACCTTGGCCGGCTCCAGCATCAATCGCGGGCACCCCGCGGCGCGCGAAGATGCCTTCCTCGTGCAGCGCATGCAGGCCGCGGGCGCGGTGCTCGTGGGCTCGCTCAACATGGACGAATACGCCTATGGCTTCACCACGGAAAACACGCATTACGGCCCGTGCCGCAATCCGCATGACCTGACGCGCGTGGCCGGCGGCTCTTCGGGCGGATCCGGCGCCGCGGTGGCAGCTGGCCAGGTTCCGATCACGCTGGGCTCGGACACCAATGGCTCGATCCGCGTGCCCTCGTCGCTGTGCGGCGTCTGGGGCCTGAAGCCGACCTTCGGCCGGCTCTCGCGGCGCGGCAGCTATCCGTTCGTGCACAGCATCGACCACCTGGGGCCGTTTGCCGACTCGGTGCACTCGCTTGCCCTGGCCTACGACGCATTGCAGGGACCGGATCCGCTTGACCCGGGTTGCCATGCGCTGGCCGTGCAGGCCGCGTTGCCGAGCGTGCAGCGCGGCGTCGAAGGCCTGCGCATCGGCTTGCTCGGAGGCTATTTCCATGAGAACGCCACTTCGCCTGCGCGCGCGGCCGTGCGGCAGGCGGCCCAGGCATTGGGGGCAGCGGATGGCGTGCAGTGGCCCGATGCGGCGGCGGCGCGCGCCGCCGCCTTCATCATTTCGGCGAGCGAAGGCGGCAGCCTGCACCTGGAAGACCTGCGCACGCGGGTCGGCGACTTCGAGCCGCTGTCGGTGGACCGCTTCATCTCTGGCGCCTTGCAACCCGCCGCCTGGTACCTGCGTGCCCAGCGCTTTCGGCGTTTGTACCGGGACAAGATCAACGCGCTGTTCCAGGACTGGGATATCTTGCTGGCACCGGCCACACCGGTGAGCGCGCCGCTGATCGGCACCGAATGGATTGACATCAACGGCGTGCGCCAACTGTGCCGGCCCTCCCTGGGCTTGCTGACCCAGCCGGTTTCGTTTGCCGGCTGCCCAGTGGTGGCCGCGCCCCTGTGGCCCGCCGGCACGGGCGGCATGCCGATCGGCGTGCAGGTCATCGCCGCCCCGTGGCGCGAAGACCTTGCGTTGCGCGCGGCGCAGGTGCTGCAGGAGGCGGGCGTCGCCTATCTTTCTCCCTCGCCCCTGCGGGGAGAGGGCCGGGGTGAGGGGCTCTCCGAGATGGACAGGAAGTAGGCAATGGACATCAACCTCCCCGACGTATTGGCCGAAGTGACCGCCGTCTGCGAGCGCTACGAACGCGCATTGACCGGAAACGACGTAGCCGTGCTCGACGAGCTGTTCTGGAGCAGCCCGCACACGCTGCGCTACGGTGCCACCGAAAACCTCTACGGCCATGACGCCATCCAGGCATTTCGGTCGACGCGGCCGGCGCAGGGCCTGGCGCGCAGCGTGCTCAAGACGGTGATCACCACCTACGGCCGCGACTTCGCCACGGCGAACCTCGAATTCCAGCGCGAAGGCAGCGCCAGAACGGGGCGCCAGAGCCAGACCTGGCTGCGCACACCCGAAGGCTGGCGCGTCGTGGCTGCGCACGTGAGCTTGCTGAGTGCGTGAACGCACCATCAAGGTTCATTTTCACAGGCACGCTTTGTGCATCCCGTCTTGTATCCAAGATTAAAGAAGCACCTCAGACCCCTTTCTGCACCGTTTTGATTCACCCCGCCAACCGTCAGGAGATCCACCATGAACGCCAAACTCCCCAATCGCCGCGACTCCCTCAAATCCCTGGCCGCCCTCGGCGCCGCGGGCTCGCTCGGCTCCTTCAGTGAGCTCGCACTGGCGCAGGCACCGCTGACGGTGGGCGTGATCTATGTCGGCCCGCGCGACGACTATGGCTACAACCAGGCGCAGGCGCAGGCCGCGGTGGAGCTCAAGAAGATGGCTGGCATCAAGGTCATCGAGGAAGAGAACGTGCCCGAGACCGCGGCCGTGCAGAAGACCATGAGCGGCATGATTGCGCAAGACGGTGCCAAGCTGTTGTTTCCGACCTCGTTCGGCTATTTCGACCCGCACATCCTCGCGCTCGCGCCGAAGAACCCCGATGTGCGTTTCTCGCATTGCGGCGGCATGTGGACCGAGGGCAAGCATCCCAAGAGCGTGGGCAGCTATTTCGGCTACATCGACGAGTGCCAGTTCCTGAACGGCGTGATCGCCGCGCACATGACCAAGAGCAACAAGATCGGCTTCGTCGCGGCCAAGCCGATCCCGCAGGTGCTGCGCAACATCAACGCCTTCACGCTGGGTGCGCGCTCGGTCAAACCGGGCATCACCACCAGCGTGATCTTCACCGGCGACTGGTCGATGGCGGTGAAGGAGGCCGAGGCCACCAACAGCCTGGCCGACCAGGGCGTGGACGTATTCACCATGCACGTGGACGGCCCCAAGGTCGTCGTGGAAACGGCGGCCAAGCGCGGCAAGATGGTCTGCGGCTACCACGCCAGCCAGGCAAAGCTCGCACCCAATGCCTACCTGACCGGCGCCGAATGGAACTGGCTCACGGCCTACACCACCATCATCGACGCCGCACGTGCCGGCAAGCCGCACCCGAACTTCCTGCGCGGTGGCCTGAAGGAAGGCTTCGTCAAGATGTCGGCCTACGGCGCCATGGTGCCGGACGCCGCGAAGAAGGGCGCCGACGACATCAAGGCCAAGATGGTGGCCGGCAGCTTCGACATCTTCAAGGGACCGCTGAAGGACAACAAGGGCGCCACCGTGATCGCCGGCGGCAAGTCGCTCAAGCAGACCGACATCGAGCTGGAGAAGATGAACTATCTGGTGGAAGGCGTCGTCGGCAGCATCTGATGAATTTGCCAGGCGCCACGACGCACCATGCGTGACACGCTCAACGAAATCGCCCTGCCCATATTCGCCATCGCGGCGGCGCTGCTGGTGTTCGGCGTGTTCGTCTGGTTCGCCGGCGTCAATCCGCTGGATGTGTGGCTGATTCTCTTCAAGGGCGCGTTCGGCGACTGGTTCTCCTGGCAGAACACGCTGCAGCGCGCCGCACCATTGATGCTGACCGCGCTGTGCGTGGCGATTCCCGCGCGTGCCGGGCTGGTCATCATTGGCGGGGAGGGCGCGCTGGTGCTGGGCGGCCTGGCTTGCGCGGCGCTGCCCTACGTGATGCCAGTGCCGGGCAACATCGCGGGCACGGCCTTGGTATGCCTCGCTGGCGCGCTGGCCGGCGCCTTGTGGATCATGCTGGCGGGCTGGTTGCGCCAATACCGCGGCATCAACGAAACCATCAGCAGCCTGCTGCTGGCCTATGTGGCCATCGGCCTGTTCAAGCATTGGGTCGAAGGCGCATTGCGTGATCCGGCCAGCCTCAACAAACCCTCGACCCATGCCTTGGAGGAAGGCCTGCGCATCGGCGGCATCGCCGGTTCCGACGTGCACTGGGGACTGGTGCTCGGCGTGCTGGCCTGCATTGGCCTGGGCCTGTGGCTGCGCTGGACTGCTTCGGGCTTTTCCATCCGCGTGGTCGGCGGCAACCCGCGCACCGCGCAGCTTGTCGGCCTGCCCGCATCGAAGCTGATTCTGCTGGCCTGTGCACTCGGCGGCGCTTGCGCCGGCCTGGCCGGTGCGGTCGAGGTGGCGGCGGTGCATACCAGTGCCAACGCCTCGCTGATTGCGTCCTACGGCTACGCCGGCATCCTGGTGTCGTTCATCGCGCGGCACAACCCGGTGGCGGTGATTCCGGTGGCCATCCTGTTCGGCGGCTTCGGCGCGGCGGGCAGCTTGCTGCAGCGGCGCCTGGGTCTGCCTGATGCATCGGTGCTGGTGTTGCAAGGCATTGCGTTTGTGCTGATCCTGGCCAGTGAGGCCTTGCGTGGCCTGGACTGGAAGGCCTTCCTTGTGCGCATCAGCCGCTTTGGGCCGGCCGATCCGGTAGCGGTTGTCATGCCGGCTGCAGCGCAGGCTGGTGGTTCATGGATTGCGGGCCAAGCCCGCAATGACAACGCATGACCGCCGATCAATGGGTCGCGCTCTTCGCCGGCATCATCGGCGGCGCCTTGCGTGTGGGCGCCCCGTTCCTGTTCGTCAGCCTGGGCGAATGCCTCACGGAAAAATCGGGCCGCATCAACCTCGGGCTCGAGGGCGTGCTGGTGCTCTCGGCCATGGCGGCCTTCGGCGGCGCCTACCTGAGCGGCTCGCCCTGGGTCGGCGTGCTGGCCGGGGCGCTGGCTGGCGCTGCGCTCGCGACCCTGCACGGCCTCCTGTGTTCGCTGGATCGGGTGAATGACGTGGCCACCGGCATCGCGCTCATGCTGTTGGGCACCGGCCTGGCGTTCTATCTCGGCAAGCCGCTGATCCAGCCGCAGGCGCCGCAGATTCCGGCCATCGCCCTGGGCAATTGGAGCGATTCCTCCGCGGTGCGTGCGGCGCTGCAGGTGAATGCGCTGGTGCCGATCGGGCTGCTGCTCTCTGGCCTGCTCTGGTGGGGTTTTGCGCGCACACGCGCCGGCCTGCTGGTACGCATGGCGGGGGATTCGGCCAATGCCACGCGCGCCTTGGGCTACTCGGTGTCGGGCATCCGCATCGCCGCCACGGCGGCCGGCGGATTCATCGCGGGCCTGGGCGGCGCCTCGCTCACGCTGTTCTACCCCGGCAGCTGGAACGAAGGCATCTCCAGCGGGCAGGGCCTGATCGCCGTGGCGCTGGTGATTTTTGCGCGCTGGAGCCCGTTGCGCTGCGTCGGTGCGGCGTTTCTCTTCGGCGGTGCGGGCGCCATCGGGCCGGCCCTGCAATCGGTGGGCATTGGCTGGGGCTACCACCTGTTCAATACCGTGCCCTACGTGCTCACCTTGCTGATCCTCGTGCTCACCTGCAAGCCTGGCAGCGTGGCGGCGGGCAGCCCGGGCGAGTTGTCTTCAACACGGTAAGAACGGACCAGCAGATGACCGAATCCATCCACGTCAACGCCGAGCCCTACGCCTGGCCCTACAACGGCGACCTGCGCCCGGACAACACCGCGCTGGTCGTCATCGACATGCAGACCGACTTCTGCGGCAAGGGCGGCTATGTCGATGTGATGGGCTATGACCTCTCGCTCACGCAAGCGCCGATCGCACCGATCCAGCGCACCATGGCGCGGCTGCGCGCCTTGGGCTTTCACATCATCCATACGCGCGAGGGGCACCGGCCCGACCTGTCCGACCTGCCGGCCAACAAGCGCTGGCGTTCGCGCCAGATCGGCGCGGGCGGCGTGGGCATCGGCGACGCGGGGCCGTGCGGCCGCATCCTGGTGCGCGGCGAGTCGGGCTGGGAGATCATTCCGGCATTGGCACCACTCCCTGGCGAAGTCATCATCGACAAGCCTGGCAAGGGCTCGTTCTACGCCACCGACCTGGAGATGGTGCTGCACACGCGCGGCATCCAGAACCTGATCCTCACCGGCATCACCACCGACGTCTGCGTGCACACCACCATGCGCGACGCCAACGACCGCGGCTTCGAGTGCCTGCTGCTGTCGGATTGCACGGCCGCCACCGACCATGGCAACCACCTCGCGGCGCTGAAGATGATCACCATGCAAGGCGGCGTGTTCGGCGCACACGCCAATTCGCAGGCGCTGCTCGACGCGCTGCCGCAGGCTTGAGGCGCACTCCATGGATATGTCAGCGCAACTGCCCGAAGGCCCGATTGGCGGCTTGCCCGAGGGCACCGGCGCGCTGGCGCTGGACACCTACGAGCTGACCAAGCGCTTCGGCAGCTTCACCGCGATGGACCGCGTCACCATGCGCGTGGAGCCCGGCACCGTGCATGCGCTGCTCGGCGAAAACGGCGCTGGCAAGAGCACGCTGGTGAAATGCGTGGCGGGCTTCCAGCGTGCGGAGGAGGGCAGCATCCTGCTGGACGGCCGCGAGCGGCAAATCTCCAACCCGGTGATCGCGCGAGCGCTCGGCATCGGCATGGTCTACCAGCACTTCACCCTGGCGCCCGGCATGACGGTGGCCGAGAACCTGCTGCTGGCCGGTGGCAAGACGCCGGCGCTGATCGACTGGAAAGCCAAGCGCGCGGAACTCAAGGCCTTTCTCGCCACCACGCCGTTCAGCCTGGACCTGGACGCGCGGCCCTCGGAGTTGGCAGCCGGCGAGAAGCAAAAGCTCGAACTGCTCAAGCAGCTTTACCTCAAGCCGCGCCTGCTGATCCTGGACGAGCCGACTTCGGTGCTCACGCCGCAGGAGGCCGACGAGGTGCTGGGCCACGTGCGCGATTTTGCAAAGAGCGGCAGGTGCACCGTGCTCATCATTACGCATAAGTTCCGCGAAGTCATGGCCTATGCCGACGCCGTGACCGTGCTGCGCCGCGGCAAGGCGGTGCACCATTGCCGCGTGGCCGAGACCCGCCCGCAACTGCTGGCGCAGGCCATGATGGGCGAGGGCGCGGATGCGGGTGACAAGGGTGCAGCCAATACCGCAGCCACCGCAGCCACCGCGGCGCGCCCGCCCGTAGCTGGCGCTGCCACCGTGGCGCTTCAGGTCGAAGGCCTCACCGCCATGGGCGACCGCGGCACGCTCGCACTGCATGGCGTGAACCTCGCCGTGAAGTCCGGCGAAATCCTGGGTGTGGCCGGCGTCTCCGGCAACGGCCAGCGCGAACTGGTCGAAGCGCTTGTCGGCCAGCGCCCGCGCCTGTCGGGCCAGGTGCGCGTGATGGGCGAGGCCTACAACGCCCGCCGCGAGGAAAACCGCAAGCTCAAGGTACGCAGCCTGCCCGAAGAGCCGCTGCGCAACGCCTGCGTCGGCGACCTGAGCGTGGCCGAGAACATGGCCCTGCGCGATTTCGACCAGCCGCCGCTGGCCACCAAGAGCGGCATTCTCAAGTTCCCCGCCTGGAAGCGCCGTGCGCGTGAATGGATTGCCGAATACGGCGTGAAGACGCAAGGCGAGGGCGCGCCGATCCGCAGCCTCTCGGGCGGCAACGTGCAGCGCGCTGTGCTGGCGCGCGAACTCGCCGGCGAGATCAACGTGCTGATCGCTGCCAACCCGGTATTCGGCCTGGACTTCGCCGCCGTGCGCGAAATCCACGGCCGCATCGTGCAAGTGCGCGAGAAGGGCGGCGCCGTGCTGCTGGTCAGCGAAGACGTCGACGAACTGCTGGAGCTGGCCGACCGCATCGTCGTGATGAGCGAAGGCCGCATCGTCTTTGAAACACCGGCCGCCGGCGCCGAGCGCCACGTGCTCGGCGCCCACATGGGCGGCGGCCACCATTGAAACCATGCAAATAGCTGCCAACCCCTTCCCCTTCGATTTCAAGATCGGCCGTACCGCGCTCGTCATCATCGACATGCAGCGCGACTTCATCGAGCCCGGCGGCTTTGGCGAAACGCTGGGCAACAACGTGGCCCTGCTGTCGGCCATCGTGCCGGCATGCCGGGCCGTGCTGCAGGCCTGGCGCGCGGCCGGCGGCCAGGTGGTGCACACGCGCGAGTCGCACCGCCCCGATCTTTCGGACTGCCCGCTGGCCAAGCGCAACCGCGGCAACCCTTCCTTGCGCATCGGCGACGCGGGCCCCATGGGCCGCATCCTGGTGGCGGGCGAGCCGGGCAACCAGATCATTCCCGAACTGGCGCCCGAGCCAGGAGAAATCGTGATCGACAAGCCCGGCAAGGGCGCCTTCTATGCCACGCCGCTGCAAGTGCTGCTGCAGGAGCGCGGCATCACGCACCTGCTGTTCATGGGCGTGACGACCGAGGTCTGCGTGCAGACCAGCATGCGCGAGGCCAACGACCGCGGCTACGACAGCCTGCTGCTGGAAGACTGCACCGAAAGCTACTTTCCGCACTTCAAGGCCGCGGCCGTGGAGATGATCCGCGCCCAGGGCGCCATCGTGGGCTGGACCGCCCCCAGCGCGACCCTGCTGGCAGCGTTGGCCGGCACGTGACAGGCCTGCTGCAACCGCTACTATTACCCCGTGCAAACCGTCATCCACCGCAGCCCGCCCGCCACTGAATCGACCCCGTTCCGCTCGCGCGCGGACGAGGTCTATGCGCAATTGAAGGACGACGTGGCCGAGTTCAAGCTCGTGCCCGGCGACCGCTTCACCGAAAACGAGATCAGCGAACGCCTGGGCGTCTCGCGCACGCCGGTGCGCCAGGCCTTGTTCCGGCTGCAGCAAGAGGGCTTTGTCGAAGTCATGTTCCGCAGCGGCTGGCGGGTGCTGCCGTTTGACTTCGAGAAGTTCGAACAACTCTACGACCTGCGCATGGTGCTGGAGACCACCGCGGTGCACCGCCTGTGCGCCGACGACCGGCGCGTGGACCGCGCGCTGCTGGACGAACTGGTGGCGCTCTGGCTTGTGCCCGTGGCCCAGCGCAGCAGCGACACCGTGCAGGTTGCGCAATGGGACGAAGCATTCCACTGCGCGCTGGTGCAAGCCGCCGGCAACGCCGAAATGGCGCGCGTGCACCGTGACGTGACGGATCGCATCCGCATCATCCGCCGCCTGGACTTCACCAAGCAGCCGCGCATCGACGCCACCTACGAAGAGCACGCCAAGATCCTGAAGGCCGTGCGCGCCAAGCGCGGCGACCAGGCCGCCATGCTGCTGCGCGCCCACATCGAAACCAGCCAGGCCGAGGTGCGCAAGATCACGCTGCACCAGGTGCACATGGCGCGCCAGGGTGGAGGGATGAAAGGCTTGTTGCCTTGACTCCATCGACAGGAATCCAGCAGCGGGCAAAAAAAAGCTGCTCGAAAGCAGCCAAATGGTGCACATGAAATTTCAGGGGGAGAAAGTGCACCGATCGCGATTCTCAGCCATTGATTCAGCTGTGTATGTGCACTGGCGCACATAGTGGGCCCATTTCGCGCCTGATGCTGACAAGTTGACGCGCGCTTTGCTGGCGGTATTCGCGCAGGGTCAGACCTAGACTCATCAAACAGGGTCGTTCGCCTGTTTGGAGCCCGCCATGGTTACATCACCTTCTGTCGTAGCGAAATCGTTTCAGGTCCGATTCCTGTCGTTGTTTGTCCAGGGTCGCGCGCTGGCATTTCCTTGTGACGTTTTGGGCCAAGTCGATTTGGCGGTACTGACAGTCAGGGAAAAGTCCAACTACCTGCTCGCGCAGTCGCTGGTGGGCAAAGACTATTCCCAGCCCTACATCTGGCCTCCCGTGCAAGCTGCTTTGTTCGGCAGCGCACGGACCCATTGACAGGAAACCCCTAGGCTAGAACCGCCGAGTGGGGCATGGGCTGCCTCCCTTCATCAAAGCCCGCAACGGAGAACGCTATGAGCCTTGGAACCATCCTCTTGATTGTCTTGATTTTGGCACTGCTGGGAGTCATCCCGAACTGGCCCCACAGCAAGAACTGGGGCTACGGCCCAAGTGGTGCCTTGGGTCTGGTGGTCGTCGTCGTCGTTGTTCTGCTACTGAGCGGCCGGCTCTAAGGGGCCTGCTCTTTGGGCGCCTTCAAGTCAATCGCATGAAGCCGCTGATGATTCTTGCTTTCGCCATGCAGTCCCGTCGCAGACGCATGCGGCTTGCCGATGTCGATGCGCAA
Organism: Burkholderiaceae bacterium; assembly: GCA_035476635.1. Classification (GTDB taxonomy): domain Bacteria; phylum Pseudomonadota; class Gammaproteobacteria; order Burkholderiales; family Burkholderiaceae_C; genus DATILI01. The sequence goes on from DATILI010000053.1 coordinate 33,199, forward strand.
TCGATCATGGAAGTTCGACCAGGAGAGATCATGAAATTGGAAGACAAGCGCGATACTGCAAGAACGCCCTGGCCTTTTATGGTCAATCAGCCGCAACCCGATGCCGCACAGCCCCGTTCCGCCGACGAAGCGCACGACGAAATTGCAAGAGTTGCCAGCCCGCAGCCCCGCCCGGCCCGGCGGCTGCCAACTCAATAGCGTTGGTCAGGATGAAGCCGGGAGGCTGGATTTCCAGTCGAGCGGGGTGTTGCCTCACAGAAGCAAAAGCATTGCAGAGGCGACGGCGCTAGGGGTTCCGCCAATGGTTACGTTGACGAACAAGACGCCGAGGGCCAGATACTTCACTCGTTCGGGCAATTCCTTCCTGAACACCTGGGGCGCGAACATCAGGGTGGCATCCCCCTCAACGTCGTGACTCAGGGTGCGCCTGGCGGGTCGTAGAACCCTGTCATCTTCTGCAACCGCCCATCCGCGCCGTATTCCGCGTAGCTCATTCCGGGCGCGAGCACGGTTCCAGCGCCATCGACCATGTTCCAGTGCGCGAGGCTTCGCGAATGGTGTTCCTTGAAGCCGGTCGTGACGAACCGGGCCCCTGGGACGTTCTTCTGGAGCGCGGCCATGTAACCGGCCAGTTGCTCGTATCCGGATGCCTGCTGAATCGGGTCGACGTAGACACAGTCGGGGCTCAGGCTTTGCTCGAACAGCTTGAGCTGGCTCGCGATGTCGGCCTCGGCCCATGAGGCTGTATAGGTCTCCCAGGTGGCTTGATGCGTGCTGTTTGTCATGATTTCTCTCTTTCGGTTGAATGGATGGCGGGTGAATGAAGACTGCACCTCATCGGCTCACGAGCATGTCGAACTCGAGCTCGATGGCTTGCCTGACACTTCGCTTCTTGTAGCCTGCGCGCACCAGCACGAGTACGCCCTGGTAGAGCGCAACCAGCTTCACCGCTGCCAGGGCGGGCGCTACATCTTTGCGAAGAAGACCCGAGTCTCTCGCCGCGCTGAGGCGATCGAGCAGCGCAGTGCGAAGGATCTCAAAGCCAGAGGTCACGGCGCGTTGGCGTGCTTCGTCGCCCACGCCGAACTCGATTGCCGAGTTCGTGATCAGGCATCCATACTGCTTGCCGTCCGGCTCTTCAAGCAATGAGATGAAGAGGGCCCGCACCCCCTCGAGGCCATCGCTCTCGACCGCGTAGGTCTTGAGCCGACCTCTGAGCACGACCGCGAGATAGTGTGCAAATGCGGCGTCGAACAAGCCGCCTTTGTCGCCGAAGGAGTTGTAGATGCTGCCTGCACTGAGGGCGGTTGCCTGTTCAAGGTCACGAATCGAGGTGGCGGCAAAGCCGAGACGTCGAAACACCCGCATGGCGCCTGTGAGCGCCGCCTCTTCGTCGAATGATCTGGGTCTGGCCATGAGAATATATTGATTTAAAATTGCCATTCTAGAATACGCATTCTAGAACCAAAAGTCAACTCACACGCGAAACGGCTGTCGGTGCGAAACGGCTTGAAGAACACGGACCGCCATGGCGTCACAAGAAGGTCACATTTGCATCCACAAAATGGGTGATGCCCGCCACCGGCTAGGAGCGTAGGCTCGCACCGTTGCGGCGAAATCTTCTTTGTCACAGGGGGATATGGCGATGCGTACAGAAGTGATCTCAAAGGGTGGCGTCAGCGTCCGCGCGATTTCCGGCACGCGCTCCGTGCTGTTCGCATTCGACGTCGAGAAAAAGCTGCGCGACAAGCTGCTTGGCTTTGCGGTTCAGCGCAGGAGCGCGGCAGCCGGGGCCAAGCCGCCTTTCTGGTTCAAGGCCAGCAAGGTGTTCAAGGAGGTGGTTCCGGAGCCTGGCCAGGACGCCCGCTTCTCGACCTTGTTTCATCCGATCCAAAGCCTGGTCTGGGGCGACTACACCACGGAACCGGGCACCCGCTACCACTACGTCGTGCGCCCCGTGCTCGGCATCCCATCCAAGCTTGAATATGGGGCCGACGTGGAATTCACGGTGGCGACGGAGCCGGAGGAGACCGCGGAGGATGGCGTCTGGTTCAACCGCGGCGCCATCGCAAGCCAGGTGTTCGCGCGCGAGTTCAAGAATCGTGCGCCGCGCGACGTCGACGACGAAACGGATGAAACGACGGTGTGGCTTTCGCGCGGGCTGCTGGAAGCCTGCCTGCGTTTCATCAACGACACCAAGGAAGGCGAGCAGCTTCTCGTCGCGGCCTACGAGTTCACCTACGCGCCGGTACTGCGAACGCTCAAGGCGGCGCTGGACCGAGGGGTGGACCTGCGCATCGTCTACGACGCATCGGTAGAGCAGGACAAGAACACCGGGGAGATGGTTCTGACCGATTCGGGCGCGGCCAACCAGCAAGCCATTGAAGACTATGCATTTCCCGAAGGCCGGCTTTATCCGAGGCAGCATTCAGGCGACATACCGCACAACAAGTTCTTCGTGCGCATCGACGCCGACGATGCGCCGGTAGCGGTATGGACCGGCTCGACGAACTTCACGGCATCGGGGTTTCTCGGGCAGTCCAACGTGGGGCATGTTGTGAAAGAGCGGGATACGGCCGGCGTCTACCGGGACTATTGGCTGCTCCTGCAAAAGGACTTGCCACGCGATGAGATGCGGCCCGAGGTGGAGAAGCTGAGTTTTTTCGAGAACCAGGTGGGCCAGGTGGAAGGCGAGACGCCGATCCCGGTCGGCATTTCCGCGGTCTTCTCGCCGCGCAAGGCTTCGAAGATGCTCAAATGGTATGCGGACCGCATCGAGGCGGCGTCCAACGGCGTCATGTGGACGGGGGCATTTTCGGTAGCCCAGGCGCTTGCGGAAGCGTTCGAAGGGAAACACCCGCATCCGCGCTTCCTGCTGCTCGAAAAGCCGCCATCGGCCACCACCGTGAACGCCCTGAAGGGTTCGAAGAATTTGCAGATTGCCTATGGCAATGTGCTGGGCCAGCGCTATGTTCCCAATGCCAAGGGCGAGCTGACCATGCGGCGCGAAATCCCGGAGTTCGAGCTGGAGAAGTGGTTCCTGGAAGAGGAACACTATCGCCGGACGGGGCACGTGTACTTCATCCACACCAAGTTTCTCCTGGTCGACCCCCTGGGCGAGGATCCTCTTGTGTTTTCCGGCTCCGCCAACTTTTCCGCGAACTCCTTGCTGAGCAACGACGAGAACATGCTGCTGATCCGCGGCAACAAGCGCCTGGCCGACATCTACATGACCGAGTTTGACCGCTTGCTGCGGCATTTCTATTTCCGCGATGTCGCGGCGGAGCTTCATGGAACCGGAAACGCCGAGCGCGGCAAGTTCCTCTATGACAAGCCCAGCGACTGGCTGGAGCCGAACTACCGCGGGTTCAAGAACGCCAGGCGCGAGATGTTCTTCCCGGAGTAGGGCGCTGCCGGGCTGGTGCCCCGGAAGTCGGCTACATTTCCCCGACTTCCGGAGTGCAGATGGACCTTCCACTATCGACCTATGGCGCGGACGAATCCGGCCTGATTTGCGGCTATGTGTTCGAGGCTGGCCAGCCGGCGGTGGCGCTCGAGTCGCGTGCGGCCGTCAGCACCATGGAAGAGCTGCGGCAAGCCGCAGCCCGTCCGGGCCAATCGCCTGACCGCTTCCTCTGGCTGCACTTCAACCTCTCGCACGCGGGCGCTGCGCGCTGGCTGGAGCGCCATGCGGGACTTTCGCCGACGTTTTACGACGCGCTGAAAGACGAGCTGCGCTCCACTCGCATCGAGCGCGACGAAGAAGCACTGGTTGCGGTGGTGAATGATGTCCACTTCGATTTTTCCTTCGAGGCCTCGGACATTGCCACGCTGTGGATCAGCCTGGACAGCCGCGTTGTGGTGACGGCGCGCCAATCGCCGCTGCGATCGATCGACCAGCTGCGCATCGCCATCAAGGGCGGCGAGCCGATCCGCTCCACGGTCGAGCTGCTGGAGCGGCTGTTGCGCGCGCAGGCCGATGTCCTGGTGGAGATCATGCGCAACGTCACGCGCCAGATCGACAAGGTGGAGGACGACCTCCTGGCCGGCAAGCTCGACCTGAAGCGCGCCAAGCTGGGCACGCTGCGCCGGTTGCTGGTGCGGCTGCAGCGCCTGCTGGCGCCCGAGCCCGCTTCGCTGTTCCGGCTGCTGCAGCATCCGCCGCACTGGATGGCGGAGCTGGACGCGCAGCAACTGCGCGAAGCCACGGAGGAGTTCTCGGTGGCGCTGCGCGACATGGCCTCGCTGCAGGAGCGGATCAAGCTGCTGCAGGAAGAAGTAGCCGCCATCGTGAACGAGCAAAACAGCCGCAGCCTGTTTGTACTGACTGTGGTCACCGTGCTCGCGCTGCCCATCAACATCCTGGCCGGCTTGTTCGGCATGAATGTAGGCGGCGTGCCGCTGGCGCAGAACGAGCACGGCTTCTGGGTTGTCGTCGGCATCGTGGCCGCGTTCACGCTGGTGGCCGGCTGGGTGGCATTTCGCCGGCGCGGGCCCTGAAGGACGGCATCCGTCACGCGCGTGTCATGGCGCGCACATAACCTCGCGCGGAAATCACATCCAGCGAGGGAGCACCATGAAGATGCATTTGATCACCGCGGCCGCCTTGGCTCTCGGTCTTGTCGCCTGCAACGGCAGCGACGCGGAAGCGCCATTCACCATCAAGGTGATTGGCTTCAACGACTACCACGGCAACCTGGAGTCGCCCGGTACCTTCGGCACCAGCACTGCCGTTCCGGTAGCCAGCCGGCCACCCGTGGGCGGCGCGGAATACCTTGCCGCGCATGTGGCGAATCTCAAGAAGCAGAACCCGCTCAGCGTGGTGGTCGGCGCCGGCGACTCCATCGGCGCCTCGCCATTGATCTCGGCGCTGTTCTATGACGAACCGTCCGTCGAGACGCTCAACCGCATCGGCCTTGAGTTCAACTCGGTGGGAAACCACGAGTTCGACAAGGGCTCGGTTGAACTCCTGCGCCTGCAAAACGGTGGCTGCAAGACCAGTGGCGGCCAGACCGATCCGAACAGTTGCAAGGGCGCGGCGGCCGGCACGCCGGTTCCTTTCGAGGGCGCCAAGTTCAAGTGGCTTTCGGCCAACGTGGTGTCCACCGCCACCGGCAAGCCGCTGCTGCCGGCCTATGGCGTCAAGCGCTTCAACAATGTGAACGTGGCCTTCATCGGCATGACGCTCAAGGCCACGCCGAGCATCGTCACACCGACCGGCGTGGCCGGCCTGGAGTTTCGCGATGAGGCGCAGACCGTCAATGCGCTGATCCCCGAGCTGCGCGCCCAGGGCATCGAGGCGATCGTGGTGCTGGTGCACGAAGGCGGCTTCCAGACCGGAACGCTGTCCGAC
>DATILI010000054.1:0-4656 GCA_035476635.1 Burkholderiaceae bacterium
GAGCCGCGAGCAGGCCAGCAATACCAGCGTGCCCGCACAGTGGCGCTGACAGGGCATGCGCCGGTACCCGTGATGGCTGCCTCGCGCATGGCGGCGCATGCGCCAGTGCCAGTGCGCGGCGCAACGCATGGCGCAGCCCACTGGGCCTACGCAGGCGAAACCGGGCCCCAGGCCTGGGACCGGCTCAACCCCGATTTCAAGCTCTGCGCCCTGGGCAAGCGGCAGTCGCCAATCCACATCGATGGTTCGTCCACGCTGCTGGGGCCGGCGGAACCATTGCAATTCAACTACCAGCCCAGCGGCGGCAGCGTGGTCAACAACGGGCACACGCTGCAGGTCGATGTGGAAGGCGAAAACACCCTCACGGTGCGCGGCTCCAGCTATCGCCTGCTGCAGTTTCACTTTCACCATCCGGCCGAAGAGCGGGTGAACCAGCGCAGCTTTGCCATGGTGGCGCATCTGGTGCACCGCAATGCCGAGGGCCAGCTCGCCGTGCTTGCCGTGCTGATGGACCCGGGCGAAGCCAGCCCCTTGATCCACAAGGTCTGGACGCACCTGCCGCTGGAAGTGGCGGACCGTGTGCGCGTGCCGGCCGGCGTGATCGACCTGAACACGCTGCTGCCGCAAGACCAGCGCTACTACCAGTTCATGGGCTCGCTCACCACGCCGCCTTGCTCCGAAGGGGTGCTATGGATGGTGCTGAAAACGCCGGCAAGCCTGAGCGCCGAGCAACTCAAGCTGTTTGCCCAGCTGTTCCCCAACAACGCCCGGCCGATCCAGGCACTGAACGGCCGCGTGGTGCGTGAAGCCCAGTGACCGGATACCGGTTTACTTTGCCAACGCCTTCAGCGCCAGCTTGATCCCTTCGCTGACGCCCACGTCCGCCGGCAATGCCTTGAGTGCGGCGGCGGCTTCCTTGTCGCTGTAGCCCAGCGCCAGCAGCGCCTGCAGGATGTCAACCTGCGCGTCGCTGGTCACGCTCACCGGCAGGCCCAGCTCGGCGCCGAGCTTGCCCTTCAATTCGAGCAACAGGCGCTCGGCGGTCTTTTTGCCGATGCCCGGCACCTTGACCAGGCGGCCGGCCTCCTGCAGCGATATGGCCTGCGCCAGATCGGCCACTCCCATGCCCGAAAGCACACTCAAGGCAGTGCGCGGGCCAACGCCGGATATCTTGATCAACTGGCGGAACGCATCGCGCTCGGAGGGCGTTGCGAAGCCGTAGAGGATCTGCGCGTCCTCGCGCACCACGAAATGCGTAAGCAGCGTGACCTGCTCGCCCAGCGCCGGCAGGTTGTAGAAGGTGCTCATGGGCACGTCCACGTCGTAGCCGACGCCGTGGCAGTCCACCAGCACCTGGGGCGGGTTTTTCGCGGCCAGCAGGCCTTGCAGTCGTCCGATCAAGATGGGGCTTTCTTTGGGTGGCAGGGGCCGGGCGATTATCCCCGGCGGCAGCGGCGACAATACAGCGGAACCTGGCCTGCTTGCCCATGATTGTCCGACACAGCTTTTCCCCACCCAACAATACCCGCCTGAGCCATCTTTGCGGCGTGACCGACGAACACCTGCGCACCATCGAGGCGGCCTTGCAGGTCCGCATTGCGCACCGCCATGAGCAATTCAAGGTCGACGGCCCCAAGGCCAAGGCCGCGCGCGCGATGGAAGTGCTGCAGGCGCTGTATGAAATCGCGGCACGCCCGATCGATGCCGCCAAGGTCCAGCTGATGCTGGCCGGCGACGCGAACATGTCCGAGGCCGAGGACGGCAGCATGCTGCTGCAAACGCGCCGTGCCGACCTGCGCGCACGCACGCCCACCCAGTCGGTGTATCTGGACAACATCGCCAACCACGACATCACCTTCGGCATCGGCCCGGCCGGCACCGGCAAGACCTACCTGGCCGTGGCCTGCGCGGTCGATGCGCTGGAGCGCAGCGCCGTGCAGCGCATCGTGCTGACGCGGCCGGCCGTGGAGGCCGGCGAGCGGCTGGGCTTCCTGCCCGGCGACCTGAGCCAGAAGGTCGACCCCTACCTGCGGCCCTTGTACGACGCGCTTTACGACTTGATGGGATTTGAGCGCGTGCAAAAGGCCTTCGAGCGCCAGGCACTGGAGATCGCGCCGCTGGCCTTCATGCGCGGGCGCACGCTGAACAATGCCTTTGTGATTCTGGATGAGGCGCAGAACACCACGCCCGAGCAGATGAAGATGTTCCTGACGCGCATTGGCTTCGGCGCCAAGGCCGTGGTGACCGGCGACGTGAGCCAGATCGACCTGCCGAATGGCGCGCTGAGCGGCCTGATCGACGCCGAGCGGGTGCTCAAGCGCGTCAAGGGCATCGCCGTCACCCGCTTCACCAGCATCGATGTGGTGCGGCACCCGCTGGTGGCGCGCATCGTCGATGCCTACGACGCAGCGCCCAGCAAGCGCAACCACGGTTGATATGGCGCTCAAGAATCTCTCCCTCTCCCTGCAGTTCGGCCGGTTCGCCGACGTGGCGCGCCACCGCACGGCCTTGTCGCGCCACAAGGTGGCACGCTGGATTCGCCATGCGCTGGAGCGTGACGCCGAGATCACCGTGCGCATCGTCGATGCCGAGGAAGGCCAGGCGCTGAACCGCGACTATCGGCAAAAAGACTACGCGACCAACGTGCTGACCTTTGACTACACGCAAGAACCGCTGGTGACAGCCGACCTGGTGCTGTGCGCACCGGTGGTGGCCAAGGAGGCGCGCGAGAACCGCAAGACCTTGCAGGCGCACTACGCGCATCTGCTGGTGCACGGTACCCTGCATGCCCAGGGCTGGGACCATGAAACCAGCGAAGAAGACGCCGAGGCCATGGAAGCACGCGAGATCGAAATCCTCGCTGGCCTGGGCGTCAAGAGCCCTTATTGATTGACTTACTGAATCTCAACACAACGCCATGACCGAAGCCCCTCAAATTCCGCCGCTGCCCGACCATCTGTCCATTGACCCGCGCAGCCCTTTTCACGTTGCTGCCGTGTTCGAGCATGACGTCGGTATTCGCTTGAATGGCAAGGAGCGCCTGGATGTCGAGGAATACTGCATCAGCGAGGGCTGGGTCAAGGTGCCCGCAGGCAAGACGCTGGACCGCAAGGGCAAGCCGCTGTTGATCAAGCTGAAGGGCAGGGTCGAGGCGTTTTATCGGTAGGCGGCATTTGTTGCGGCCTTTCGGTTCGGAGAGGTCTTTCGGCGAATGCTCCGGATCAGGCCGGCGAGGCACTCTGCTGCGCTCGTGTCCGCCGGCGTCGGCCTTCGGGGCCGCCACCTCCCCCTCTTAGCTCGCTCCGCAGAGCGCCCCGCCGGCCTGATCTGCAAGCGAGTTGAGCGGATGGCAAAATGCGGCCACGAGCGGCCATTCGCGCAAGTTGCACCGCATAAAAAGGCTTCTTAGTCGGAGCGTTCTGGCCGTTTGAAGGATTGACAGCGCACTGCCGAAAGTGCAATCGGGTCGACGGCTGGTGGAGCCCTTCATAATCAAGGCCTGCCCCCCGCTTGTTTGAGATGCACACCTTTCGTCATGGATAAATTCTTGCTGCAACAGCAGGTGCTGAATCGGCTCGCCGAAGACCTGCTGCAAGCCGAACAGGCAGTGCGGGCGGCCCATGAAACGGCGACCCACGAAGAAAACATCGCCGAAAACAAATACGACACATTGGGACTCGAAGCCGCCTACCTGGCCACCGGTCAAATTCGGCGTGCCGAAGCCATCCGCCAGGCGCTGGCCAATTGGCGCCGATTCCGCCCGCGTCCCTACGACGTCAGAAAAGGCATACAGCTCGGCGCGCTGGTATGCCTGGTCGATTCCGACGACAAGCAGCAACACCTCTTTCTCGGCCCGGATGGGGGCAGCATGAAGTTGGTCAGCGGCACTCAGCTGGTTCAGGTCATCAGCAGCGAAGCCCCTTTGGGCTGGGCCATGCTGGGCAAATGCGAGGGTGATGAGGTGTCGATGCAGGTCGCTCTAATCCGACAGCAGTTTGAGGTGCTGCGGGTTCATTAAGCCGTGAACGACTCCTGTGGGCGCAGTGCTGGCAAGCACCTGCGCATCTTCGTTCTCGCCGGGACGACCGCTTGGGGACGCTGCGCTAAACTGCCGATGTCGGCCAGGAGCGGCCGGCCATTCGAATCTCTGCGGTCTGCGCAATCGGTGCCGGATCAGGCCGGCGAGGCGCTCTGCTCCGTTCATGTCCTCCGGCCTGCGGCCTCCCCCTCTACTTCTCTGCGCAGAGCGCCTCACCGGCCTGCTCTTTGAGCGCAGTCGTTGTTCAACGATGCGCAAACCAAGCAGTGCGATCACAGCCAAGGGCGCCGGGTGGCCGACGTAGGCGCGCGTTGCCTCAAGCCGCAATGGCGCCATACCCCTCTGGGTTGCCGCTCTGCCATCGCCAGGCGTCCTCACACATGGCCTCAAGCCCCCGCTCAGCCGTCCATCCCAGGCGTTCGCGCGCCTGCGTCGGGTCGGCGTAGCAGGAGGCCACATCGCCCGCGCGGCGCGGTGCCACCTGATAGGGCACCGGCCGGCCGCTGGCCTTCTCAAAGGCCCGTACCATGTCCAGCACGCTGTAGCCGGTGCCAGTGCCCAGGTTGATGGCCCAGCAGTCTGCTTCGCCGTGCAGGCACTCCAGGGCCTTGAGGTGG
>DATILI010000055.1:0-6370 GCA_035476635.1 Burkholderiaceae bacterium
ATCACGTCGATGGTGTGCTCTGCGCAGCGAAATAAAGGAGGAGCTTCGGCCATAGGCCGAGCGGGGGACATTCGCGGAGCAGAGCACACCGTCGGCGTGATCGCGCCCTGAACAGCGCCTCGAACCACGCACTTCACGCACTTCACGCACAGAAACGCGACGAATAGAGAAGAAAGGTTTCATCCTAAGCCCCTCGAGGGCCGAGCCGGAGCGCCATGCCCCGGAACGGGCATAGCGTAGGCCCGGCAATGGGCTCGCTCCACTGTACAGCTGGCGCGCACGGCCGCTACGCGAGCCCAGGCGCCGCAGGCGCTTCGGGGGGGAATCATCAACGCGCCACCTGGCGGTTCCAGGCGTTGACCCAGCCGGTGCGCTCGCGCAGCACCGTCTCGGGCTTGAGGAACACCAGCGAGTTGATCTGCTCCTTGCCGAACGTCAGCATCGCGGCCTTCTCCGGCAGCACCTTGGCCTGTGGATTGATCGGCGAATCCACCAGGTCGTTGGCCAGCGCCGCCTGCGTTTCCTTGGCCAGCCAGAAGTCGATCAGCTGCAGCGCCAGGTCGGCGTTCTTGCTGCCCTTGGGAATCGCCAGCACATTCATTGCGCCGGCCTGGCCCTCCTTGGGTACCACCCACTTCAGCGGCTTGCCGGTCTTTTGCAGGTTCAGCCAGGAAAAGCGGCCGACCGGCGCGACCCAGGCCTCGTCCTGCGCGAACAGTGAGGTCATCTGCGCTGTCTGGGTATAGAAGGTGACGACGTTGCCCTTGATCTCCGAGAGCTTGCCCATGGCCGTGGTGTAGTCGGTCGACAGGCCGCCCCAGGCGCGGTCGCCCATGAACAGCAGGTAGATGCCCTGGTTGGTGGTGATGTTGGGCAGCAGCAGGTGGCCCTTGAGGTCGGGGCGCCACAGGTCCTTCCAGGAGGTGATGGTGTTGCTGGGCTTGTCGGTGCGCACCACCAGGCCGACCGAATACACGGTGTAGCCGATGGCTTGCTGGTTGCGCAGCGGATCCTTGGCAAAGTCGTAGATCTGGGCTGCGTTCTTGATCTTGCCGTAGTCCAGCGGGATCAGCAGATCCTTGGCCGAAGCCTCCAAGGCCGTGAAGTCGGTGAGCTGGATCAGGTCGATGTTCTGGTTGGCGCGGCGCGCTTCGAGCTTGGCCAGGCGGTCGGCGGCATTGCCGGTTTCCACCACGATCTCGCAATTGCACTGGGCCTTGAACGGCGCATAGATATGCTTCTGGAAAAACTCCTGGTTCAGGCCGTAGGCCGAGAGCACCAGGGTGCGCTTTTGCGCCTGTGCGCTTCCCGCCGCGAGCGCCAGCAGCAGCGTTGCGCAAAGGGCGGGCCATTTCTTGAGAGTCATCATGGTGCGGAGCTCCTGGTGGATCGGTTATTCATGCGGTGGCCCGCCTTTGCACGCATTCGATGTAGGCGGCGCCATCGGGCGGGCGCCCGGCGCGCTGGCTTTCCCACATCATCGTGCCCAGGCACTCCATGGCCTCGTGGTGCGCGTCGTGCAAGGAGTTGCGGCGGGCGGCCAGCAGCTCCACCGCCTGGCGGATGCCGCGCGGCTGGTCGATGCTGCACTGCTCGCTGATCGACAAATGCATCGACAGGTGCAAAAAAGGATTGGCCTGGCCCCCCTCGACCGCGAAGGTCTTCTGCACGGCGGCCTCGGCGTCGAGCAGCTCGGCGTGGTACTCGGGGTGCTCATCGATCCACTGGCCGGCGATGGTTTCAAGCGCCTCCATCGGCTGCCCGGCCCGCGCCTTGGCATGGACTGAGCAGAAAAAGCGGCGGACGTCGGCTTGCGAGGGGGTGAACATGGGCAAAAGCGTATCACGGCGCGTGGACGCGTAGGCGCGGAGTTGCGGTGCCGGTTGACCTGCGCATGCGACGCCGTCCTACGGCACTGTGGCCGGCCGCAGCCCTACAGTGTCCTGACGGCTTGCGTGCAGCCCCGGGTGCGGCGGCCTGTCCCTTCTTGACCCGGCACAGGAGAACCCAAATGAACGCAGTACGGATCACCGGAATTGTTCTGATCGTGCTGGGGCTGGCCGGCTTCTTTACCGGCGGCTTCAGCTTCACCAAGGACACGACCGAGGCCAAACTCGGGCCCTTTTCGCTGACAGTCAAGGAAAAGGAAAGCATCAACATTCCCCAGTGGCTGAGCGTGGGCGCCATGGTGGTCGGCGCGCTGGTGCTGGTCATGGGTGCGCGCAAGTCTTGATGGCAGCTATTGCAGCGCCAGCATCCGTGAAATCGTCTGCGCCGCTTCGAGCAGCGCGGGCAGCATGGTGTCCTGCATCGTCTTGGCGCTGGTGCGGTTGGCCTGGCCGCTGATGTTGAGCGCGGCCACCATGCGGCCGGCGCGGTTGGTCAGCGGCGCGGCCATGGACATCAGGCCTTCCTCCAGTTCCTGGTTCACCAGGCACCAGCCCTGCTTGCGCGCCTGCATCACCTTGGCGAAAAGCGCATCGACGTCGATCAGTGTGTGCTTGGTCAGCGCCTCGCGCGGCGAGGCCTTGAGGCGCCGCAGCACTTCGTCGTCAGGCAGGTCGGCCAGCAGCATGCGGCCCATCGAGGTGCAGTAGGCCGGCAGGCGCGAGCCCACGCCCAGGCTGATGCTCATGATCTTGTGCGTGGGCACGCGCAGCACGTAGACGATGTCAGTGCCGTCCAGCGCGGCGGCCGAACACGACTCCTTGACTTGCTCCACCAGGCTTTCCATCACCGGCTCGGCCAGGTTCCAGATCGGCATGGAGGAAAGATAGGCAAAGCCCAAGTCGAGGATGCGCGGCGTGAGCGAAAAAAGCTTGCCGTCGCTCTGCACGTAACCCAGCGTTTGCAAGGTCAGCAGGATGCGCCGCGCGCCGGCCCGCGTGAGGCCGGCGCGGCCCGCCACTTCGGTCAGCGTCTGCTGCGGCGCCTGGGCGCTGAACGTGCGGATCACCTCCAGCCCGCGCGCAAAAGACTGCACGTAGCTGTCACCGGGTTTCAGTTCCGGGTCGCTGGCGGATCGGCTAGTTGCCATGAGGGGTCAAATCTCCTAAAATTCATTATACGAACATTTGTTCTTTTAACGAACATTTCAATTCGTTCTAAATTTGAACCCCGGAGACACCATTCCATGATCAACAAGATCGCCGCCTCCATTGCCGAGGCGCTGGCCGACGTGAAAGACGGTTCCACCGTCATGATCGGCGGCTTCGGCACGGCGGGCATTCCCAATGAGCTGATCGACGGCCTGATCGCCCAGGGCGCCAAGGACCTGACCGTCGTCAACAATAACGCCGGCAACGCCGACATGGGCCTGGCGGCCCTGCTCAAGACCGGGCGCGTGCGCAAGATCATTTGCAGCTTTCCACGCCAGGCCGATTCCTATGTGTTCGACGAGCTCTACCGCAGCGGCAAGCTGGAACTTGAGCTTGTGCCACAGGGCAACCTGGCCGAGCGCATCCGCGCGGCCGGCGCCGGCATCGGTGCCTTCTTCACGCCCACGGGCTTTGGCACCGAGCTGGCGAAAAACGCCGATGGCAGCCCCAAGGAAACGCGCGAGATCGGCGGCATCCAGTACGTGCTCGAATACCCGATCTACGGCGACGTGGCGCTTATCAAGGCCGAGCGTGGCGACCGCTGGGGCAACCTGATGTACCGCATGGCCGCGCGCAACTTCGGCCCGGTCATGGCCACCGCCGCCAAGCAGACCATCGCCACGGTGCACGAGATCCACGAACTCGGCAGCTTGGATCCGGAGAACATCGTGACCCCCGGCATCTTCGTGCGCAAGATCGTCAGGATCGACCGCGTTGCCACCCAGGCCGGCGGCTTCAAGAAAGAAGGCTGAACCATGTCATACCAAAAACGCAGCAAAGACCAGCTCGCCCAGCGCGTCGCCAGGGACATCCATGACGGCGCCTATGTGAACCTGGGCATCGGCATGCCGACGCTCGTGGCCAACCATCTTCCCGCCGGCATCGAGGTCATCCTGCACAGCGAAAACGGCATTCTCGGCATGGGCCCCGCGCCGGCGGAAGGCCAGGAAGACTACGACCTGATCAATGCCGGCAAGCAACCCGTTACCCTGCTCAAGGGCGGCGCCTTTTTTCACCATGCCGACAGCTTCGGCATGATGCGCGGCGGCCACCTGGACATCTGCGTGCTCGGCGCCTTCCAGGTCTCGGCCACGGGCGATCTGGCCAACTGGCACACCGGCGAGAAGGACGCGATTCCCGCCGTCGGCGGTGCCATGGACCTGGCCATCGGCGCCAAGGAAACCTGGGTCATGATGGACCTCTTGACCAAGAAGGGCGAGAGCAAGGTGGTGGCACAGTGCAGCTATCCGCTCACCGGCATCGCCTGCGTCAAGCGCATCTATTCCGAACTCGCCACGCTGGAATGCACACCGCAGGGCCTGAAGCTGGTGGATAAAGTCGAAGGGCTGGAACACGCCGAGCTGGAGAAGCTGGTCGGCCTGCCGATCGCGGCGTGAATTGGACTTCCCCTCCCCTGCCGGGGGAGGGCAGGGTGGGGGCCAGCGGCCGACCGGGTGCCCCCATCCCCACCTTCCCCCAGTGGGGGGAAGGAGTAAAACCTCAACTTCCTTCAGGAGAAATCATGAGCCGACAAGCCTTCATCTGCGACGCCATTCGCACCCCCTTCGGCCGCTACGGCGGCGCGCTGTCCAGCGTGCGCACCGACGACCTCGGCGCCATTCCGCTTAAAAGCCTGATGGCGCGCAACGCCCGTGTCGACTGGCAGGCCGTGACCGACGTGATCTACGGCTGCGCCAACCAGGCCGGCGAGGACAACCGCAATGTCGCGCACATGGCCAGCCTGCTGGCCGGCCTGCCGTTTGACGTGCCGGGTGCCACCATCAACCGCCTGTGCGGCTCGGGCCTGGATGCGCTGGGCACGGCCGCGCGCGCCATCAAGGCCGGCGAGGCCGGCCTGATGATCGCCGGCGGCGTCGAAAGCATGAGCCGCGCGCCCTTCGTCAGCCCTAAGGCCGAGAGCGCCTTCAGCCGCGCCAACGCGGTGTATGACACGACCATCGGCTGGCGTTTCGTCAACAAGCTGATGAAGGAAAAGTACGGCGTCGACGCCATGCCAGAAACCGCGGAAAACGTGGCGGTTGACTACAAGATCGAGCGCGAGGCGCAGGACCGCATGGCATTGGCCTCGCAGCTCAAGGCCGTGGCCGCGCAAAAGGCCGGTTACTTCGATTCTGAAATCACACCCGTGACCATCGCGCAGAAAAAGGGCGATCCGATCGTCGTGGCCAAGGACGAACACCCGCGCGAAACCAGCCTCGAGGCGCTGGCCAAGCTCAAGGGCGTGGTCCGGCCCGATGGCAGCGTGACCGCGGGCAATGCCAGCGGTGTGAACGACGGTGCCTGTGCGCTGCTGCTGGCCGATGAAGCCACCGCCGCGAAGAACGGTTTGACGCCGAAGGCGCGCGTTGTCGGCATGGCCACAGCCGGTGTGGCGCCGCGCATCATGGGCATCGGCCCGGCGCCGGCCACGCAAAAAGTGCTGGCACTCACCGGCTTGAAGATCGAACAGATGGACGTGATCGAGCTCAACGAAGCCTTCGCGGCCCAGGGCCTGGCTGTGCTGCGCCTGTTGGGCCTGCGCGACGACGACCCGCGCGTCAACCCGAACGGCGGCGCGATCGCGCTCGGCCATCCGCTGGGCGCTTCGGGCGCGCGGCTGGCCACCACCGCGGTGAACCAGTTGCACAAGACCGGCGGCCGCTACGCGCTGTGCACCATGTGCATCGGCGTGGGCCAGGGCATCGCGGTCATTCTCGAACGCGTCTGAAAAGCCGTTGGCACCTGGGAACTGACGAACGCTCTTGCCCGCGCTGCCCTTTGCCCGCGCTGCTCTTGCATGCACCGGAAAACTGATTTTCTCGGGTGCACTTGTGCTGCTGCGGGCTTTGTCCAACACTCCATGGCAAATCAGCTCTGGAGACACGGATGGGCAATCGCATCGGTTGGATCGGCCTGGGCCGCATGGGCGAGGCCATGGTCAAGCGCCTTACCAAGGCCGGCCATGGCGTCAACGTATGGAACCGCACGCGCAGCAAGGCGCAGCCCCTGGCCGAGTACGGCGCCACCATCGCCGACACCAGGCAGGACCTCGCGGCCTGCGACGTGGTGTTCACCATGGTCTCGACCACCGACGACCTGAAGCAGGTGCTGTTCGGCGACGGCGGCCTGGTGGCGGGCGCGGCCAGGCCACGCGTGGTGGTCGACAGTTCCTCGATCTCGCAGGAGGGTTCGGCCGAAATCCGCGCGCGGCTTGAAGCCCTGGGCGTGGCCTACCTTTGCGCGCCGGTCTCGGGCAATGCCAAGGTGGCCAA